>JAGDBK010000049.1 GCA_017959065.1 Clostridia bacterium
AACTCCTCCGCCGTTGTTTGTAAGCTCGCCTGGACTTCCTCAGCGATGTCTCCGACAAAGACATCTTTGCGATACTTGGTACACCACACCAGATGATACGAAAGCGAGTAGACATATCCGCGACCATATGTCAGGTCTGAAGAAATTTTATCTGTATCGCTCTTTTGCATATACTTATTATACCATTAGTTTCGCCTGTTGGCAAGGAAAAAGTCGCCTAACTCACGACTGAAGTCACGAGAATGCGGCGACTATTTTTTCAAATCAAGAGCATCTATTTTCCCGTCACGGGTCAGTATGCATAATCAGACTGCGTTCTGAGACGCCGTGTAATGTTCTCATCGGATCCCCGTTCTTGACTAAAGCTCCGAACAGATGTATAATCCAAGTGGCGTCAGAGAAAACGCCGGAAGGGGAATAGATATGAAAAAAAGAAGCATTTTCGCACTGATGATGCTGCCGCTCGTACTTTCATGCGCGTCATGCGGTTCAGCTGGCAGTTCAGCCGGCGGCAATCCCGTCGTAACGATGGAGATAGAGGATTACGGAACTATTGAGATAGAACTGTATCCAGACATAGCCCCCATAACGGTAGCCAATTTCGTATCGCTCGTGAGCAGCGGCTTCTACGACAACAACAATTTCCACCGTCTCAGCACTGAATTCGTCCTTCAGGGCGGCGACCCTACCGGGACCGGCAGAGGCGGACCGGGATACTGCATAAAAGGAGAATTCTCCTATAACGGTGTCCAGAACGATCTGAAGCACACAGCCGGCGTCATTTCCATGGCGAGGATGAGCAATCCCTACACGGACTCCGCCGGAAGCCAGTTCTTCATCATGCTCGGCGACAGCGATTTCCTCGACGGGCAGTATGCGGCTTTCGGGAAGGTAATAAAGGGTTTTGAAAACATCCAGAATCTCGCGGCCCAGTACCCTTCACCTAAATTCGGAACAGAATATTCCATCAGTATAAAGATTATTAAAGCGACAGTGGAACTTAACGGATACAAGGTCCCGGCATTTGAGAAACTGCCGGAGATCTGATAGACGGAGAAGCAGAAACGCCCGGATGACTCGGCATTTTCAGCCGCGCATCCGGGCGCCTTTTCTTTTCTACTATTTTTTCTTGCAGATATCGAGCATATAGGGTTTCAGGAATCTGTATCCGAAAATGTATCCCTGTTCAGTCCTTTTGCCTGTAAATACCGGATCCTCGTGTTCCAGGAACACCGGCCCGTTGTAACCGATGGAATACAGCGCGCTGAAGGTCTCCTTCCAGTCCACGTCTCCCAACCCCGGGATGCAGTGCTCCCAGAACTTTCCGCCGAACTTCGACTTCGTTACCTTCCCGGCCACCGAGCCGACGAGCTCCAGATTTTCCTTTATGATGCGGGTATCCTTGGCGTGGAAGGCGTATATCCTGTCCTTGAACATGCGGATCGTCTTAGGGATATTGATATTCTGCCAGACGAGGTGAGAAGGATCATACTCAAGCCCCAGAGCCATCGAAGGGACTTCCGTGAAGATCACGTCCCACATCTCCGGACTGAAAGCAAGATTTCCGAATCTGATCGGCTCTCTGACCATATGCGGACAGTTCTCGATGACTATCCTGACTCCGGCATCCTCTGCCGCTTTCGCATACTCCCCGAAAGTCTCCCTGAACTTGACTATATTTCCCTGGATCGTATCTGTAAGATCGGTGTATGCGTTCGTCATGACGATGTCGGTGCCGAAAAGATGAGCCTTTTCTATGGCACGCATCACGTATCTGTTCGCATCCGCCTTCTTTACCGGATCCGCATCGAGATGTGAAACGGCGCAGGCTATGCTCGCGACGGTCATCCCGTTCTCTTCAGCCATCTCCACTATTTGTTTAATGCCGTCGTCAGTAATGTTGAGCATGTCGATCTCGTTGAGCTCGACGCATTCATATCCTATCCTTTTCCCCATCTCGAAATTCTCCCGGGTGGGGGTGGTGACAAAACCCAGTTTCATTTTTCTAATCTCCCGTAACATTAAAATCGCCGGACTTCCGCTTTTTCCGCTGCTCGCCGAAAGTCCGGCATAATATGCTGCTGTTCAGTTATTCAAAAGATCATCTGGTGCTGAAAGCGTAGACAGTTGTCCTGTCAAAGACCTCGCCGGGATCAAGGACGACATTCGTGAAATTTTCGTGATTCGGGCTGTCCGGCATCGACTGGGTCTCAAGGCAGAACCCGTGGCGCAGACGGTGCGGTACCCCGCCCTTAAACGGAATATCCTCTCTCAGGTAGTTGCCTATGTACAGCTGCATGCCGGGCTGGTCCGTATAGAGGGAAAGAACGCGGCCCGTCCTTTTTGAATAGACCTCCGCAGACTTGTTCGTCAGCCTCGGATCGTTGAAAATCATATTGTGATCGTATCCGGACGCCATAGAAAGCTGGGGATTGGTCATGTCCATGTCGCGGCCGATCTCTTTCGGGATGCGGAAATCGAACGGTGTGCCCTCCACGGGCGCCAGGACTCCGTCCGGGACATTCTCTTCATTGATCTCGTTGAACCTGTCCGCGTCCACGAACAGCTCGTGCGACAGTATGTCACCCGCGGCATATCCGTCGAGATTGAAGAAAACGTGATTGGTGAAATTGACTATGGTCCTCTTGTCAGTCTCCGCGACGTAGCGGAGCTTGAACTCATTGTTCTCGGTTACCGTATAAGTGACTGTGAGCTTCAGGTTGCCCGGATAATTCTCCTCTCCGTCCGGAGAGAATACGGACAGATGCACGCAGAGGTCGTCGCCTATTATCTCGGCGCTGTCGTCCCAAACCTTTCTGGCAAGGCCCTTCGGTCCGCCGTGAAGATGGCCGCCCTTGTCGTTTATGCTCATCTGATATTCCTTGCCGTCAAGAACGAAATGCCCTTTCGCGATCCTGTTGCAGAATCTTCCTATCGTGACGCCGATGTATTCGGTGGATTCAAGATACGCGTCAAGATTGTCGAATCCGAGGACGATGTCGCCCAGTCTGCCGTTTCTGTCAGGCACCCAGAGCTCCGCGATAGCGCCTCCGTAGGTAATGATCTTGGCTTTCATTCCCTTGCTGTTTTCCATAGTGTACGCGTAGACGTCGCGTCCCTCGGTGTTGCCGAACCATTCTTTTTTTATAGTTCCCATCGTTTTCCTCCGGTCTCATCCCCGAAATGACGGGGAGATTTGATTATGATCTCTCAGTCTTCATAGCCTTTCGGATTTCTGATCTGCCAGTTGTACGCGTCCCTGCACATTTCTTCAAGCCCGTAAACGGCCTTCCAGCCGAATACTCTCTCGGACTTTGAAGGATCCGCGTAGCATGAGCCTACATCGCCGGGTCTGGGACCTGTTATAACGTACGGGACCTTGATTCCGTTGACTTTTTCAAACGTCTTGACGATATCAAGTACCGAATAACCCGTGCCTGTGCCGATGTTGAAATAATCTATCCCTTTCCTCTCGCCGGTCTCCTTTATTGCGGCCAGATGGGCCTTTGCGAGATCGACTACATGGATATAATCCCTGACGCCGGTTCCGTCGTGCGTGTCGTAGCAGTCGCCGAAAACGCTTAGTTTCTCAAGCTGTCCGACAGCGACCTTGCATATATAAGGCATAAGATTGTTCGGAATGTCGGTGGGATCTTCTCCAATCAGACCGCTCTTGTGGGCGCCGACCGGGTTGAAATATCTCAGGCATGAGATGCTGAAATCCGGCTCGGCCTTCGCAAGATCCCCGAGGATCTGCTCGATCATGAGTTTCGTCATTCCGTACGGGTTGGTCGCGGAAAGCGGGAAATCCTCCCTGATCGGCACCGTCTTAGGCACACCGTAGACAGTGGCGGAAGAACTGAATACGAGCCTCTTCGTGCCGTGTCTCTTCATGGTCTCGAGAAGGACAAGTGTTCCCGTGATGTTGTTGTGGTAATACTTAAGGGGGATGGAAACGGACTCTCCGACCGCCTTAAGGCCGGCAAAATGCACTACCGAGTCTATATCGTATTTTTCGAATACTCTCTCCACGCCTTCGCTGTCAAGCAGATCGACCTGCTCAAATGCGAAGTCGCCGCCTGACACCTCTCTGATTCTTTCAAGCGCCTTGGGCTTGGAATTTGAGAAGTTGTCGAGTATCACTACGTCCATGCCTTCCCCGAGCATCTCCACAACTGTATGCGATCCTATATATCCGGCTCCGCCGGTAACCAATACTGCCATGTTTTTCCCTCCAAATAATAATTCTGTCTGACTGAAGCGTCAGGTCATTTCCAGAGATTGTCCGGGTATTCCCCTTTTTCGATCAGCTTTCTGATCTCATCGACAACGAACTGCTTATCCTCGTGATATGTGACCCCGTACCACTTCGCGCCTGTGGTCAGCAGTCTGACGTCGCACTCTTTTCCGCTGATCATCTCCATGACCGCTGAAGGAAGATAATATTCGCTCTTTTCAGGCACGAAACCGTCTCCTCCGAAGAATCTCCTGAACCCTTCCCTTATATGTCCGAATATCGCGGGAGTGAAGCCCCAACAGTTCATCGAAACGATCGTGTCTTCGCTTATTTCCTTTTCGGTCCCGTCATCCAGATAAACTACTCTTCCGTCCTCGTTGCGCTTGATCTTGGTCCTTTCGGTAACGGACGAGAGGATGCCGCTGCCGTCCGAAACGCATTCGCCGCGGGAAACATATCCGTTCTCGGTAAGAGTATTGCCGAGCACATAGCCTACCATTGCAAAATGCGCTTTGCCGCAGTCCGGGCCGATACTGTCAAAAAAGTTTTTCAGTTGTCTGAAAGCGTCCGCGCCGTAGAAATCATCTGAATTGATGACAGCGAACGGACCGTCTACCGCATCCGCGGCGCAGAGCACTGCGTGCGCCGTGCCCCAGGGCTTGACTCTGCCCTCCGGGACGCTTATGCCCTCGGGAAGCGCGTCGAGATCCTGAAATACATATTCTGTTTTTATGTGTCCGGATATCCTGTTCCCGACAGTTTCTCTGAACGCCTCGTAGTTCTCTCTCTTTATTATGAAAACTACCTTGTCAAATCCGGCTCTGAGCGCGTCGTAGATCGAAAAATCTATGATGAACTCTCCGTTGGAAGTAATGGGATCCAGCTGCTTCAGACCTCCGTAACGCGACCCCATGCCGGCGGCCATAATAACCAGTGTCAAATCGGATTCATCTCCTTGCTTCAGAACTGCAGACATTTCCGTTTATAGTTTAATTAATTATATCATATAATATTGTGTATTTCAAAAATAACGGGATAATAGACGTCCAATAACTCAAAAAAGTGAACCGGCCGCCCCGATAAGGAGCGGCCGGCGTTATCTCTGCGGTATTGTCTTACGGTGTGAACTCAGTATTTCCCGTACATCGTTGAAGGCGGAAGCGTGGCGCCCTGGCAGTTCTCGTCCGGGAACGGGGTAAGATCGTCATTCTCCACAGTCTTTCTGTCCTCTTCCACGGAGAAATCCGGTATCCGGAAATTCTCGCCGTGATTCAGGCAGCTTCTCCACGCGAGTATTGCGGTCGCGGACATAGCGACGCCTTTGTACACGTCGAAGAAAGGAACGACACCGTTGGCGAAATAGTCTATCATGTTCTGAACTATCCAGTAGTCCCCTCCGCCGTGTCCCGACTCCTGTGCCTTTCTGCCCTTCTCTCCGAGTCTGGCAAGATCGGCCTTGATGAGCTGATCATATTCGGTGACTCCTTCCGGAGCTGTGTAATCCTCGTACATCAGTCTGATCTTGGAATCAGGGTACGGTCCTCTCTCAACGGAGCCCCTGTCGCCCGCCACACGGTAACGCGAATAATCTGCGACCATCGCGGTGCATCCCGTGAAACTTGCGATCATCCCGTTGCTCATCTCGCAGAACATTCTCGCCAGTCCGTCGTCATTGTGCCTGAAATCCTTTATCTGCTCAAGCAGATCCGAGTGCGCCGCTCTGGAGGATACATAGAGCGGCATGCTGTTCGTAAGATACATGATCGGGCCCATGGCATGAGTTATATAATATGTTCTCGGCATCCAGGCACGCCAGTGGAAAGGAGTCGGAGTAAGGTATTTGAGAGTCTCCGTGGTACCTGAATGATTGTATTCTCCCTCGGCATAGAGAAGCGATCCGAGAGTACCTCCGTCTATGATCCGCTTCATCTCGAGATTCTCCGTGCTGAACGGATAATTCTCTGCGATCATATACTTTCTTCCGGTCCGCTCGACACACCTTACGAGGTCGACACAGCCTTTGAGAGTCGCGGCGGAAGTGCATTCGCTTACGACGTCCATGCCGTTCTCCATTGCCTTTATCGCATATTCGGCATGCTGATGGAAGTAGTTGGCGAGAAACACGGCATTCATGCCGACGCTCTTGCCGTAATCGAGAAAACTGTCAAAATCCGAGAACAGTTTTACATCTTTCATCCCTTCGAGTTCTTCCAGTTTATCGGCCTGTCTGTCGCAGACCGCAACGATCCTGATCACATCGGGATCTTCCCGGCCGATAATGCTCACGTAACTGTTCCCGCGCCATGCGCCGAACATACCGACTTTGATCGTTCCTGACATATTTACACCTCTCATAAACCGTATTCTCCGGGCACTGCCGTTCTCCGATTCGGGTACAGTACCGGCAGTCCCGATCTTAATGAGATTATACCATCGTAAGGGACCGATTTCAATGCAATGTATTCAGGTATCGAAAGAAAAAGCCGGGACCGTTCCGCAGTCTTTTTTAGGACTGCGGTTCTGTCCCGGCCGTTCACAGCCGCTTTTTCAGACGGATCCTTATCTACTGCTTTTTCTGCCGCTGTAATCCGCTTCAACGGATTTTTTCCACTTTGCGCCGCGTATACCGCCGGTCCTGAGTTCGCAGACAGCTTCGGCGACCGCGCCGAACATCGTCTTAGTTCCCGCCGAATCTGCGTGATAATCGGCTGCCCTGTCGGCGCTGATCCCGATATTCTCCGCGGTCCTGACCGAATCGATGTTTGCACCGAGGAACACGAATTCCCATCCGTTCTCCTCCCTGAGCCTGCTGACCATTTTTTTCACCCTGTCGCCGGAATAGATATGGCTGGCATTCTCAAGGCCGTCCGTTGTGATAACGACCATGGTGTGCTCCGGAACATCCTCTTCTCTGATGTATCTGTGGATCTCCGTGATATGATCGGCGGTCTTGCCCACAGCATCAAACAGAGCCGTGCAGCCCCTGACACTGTATTCTTTTTCAGTCATCTTCGGGATTTCCGCGAGATCGATGCGGTCGTGAAGCGTTTCAGTCTCCCCGTCGAAAAGCACCGTTGTCACATAGCATTTCCCTTCCAGTTTCCTCTGCTTTTCTATCACTGAATTGAACCCGCCGATGGTATCGCTCTCGAGTCCCCCCATGGAGCCGCTCCTGTCGATGATGAAAACGAGTTCCGTGATCGCATTTGTGTTCTTTTTCATTTTCCTGTCCTCCGAAATTATGATTTCAAGCTTTTTTCGCCTGTGACATCATTTTACGCTCCGGAAGACCTGAAAAGGTCGCCTGTCAGGCGACAAATTCACCCGAGGAGAGTCTGGTCATATTCGAAAAGCGCCCCGTTGATCTCGTATATGTCATAGTTGCCGGTCCTGATGAAATATTCGACGATTATATCCGAGACGCTGCTCGGGGAAAGCGCGAACCCCGCTTTCATAAGCATCTCCTTCGTTTCCGCGAGGGGAAGTTCAAGTGCGATCGCGAAGGCCAGTACTGTAGATTTGCTGGGTCTGTAATGCATATCGCTCCGTATCTTGGAAAAAAGCTTCCGGTCGATATTGGCCTTCTTATAGCATTCGGCGTCAGTCATCCCCTTTTCATCTATCTTGCGGAGAAGCATCTGCGAAAAGCTCTCGTCTATCATCTTCAGCGCTTCCGAGATCCCGCTGCCGGTTAATGAAGCGGATCCGGCCGTCGCGTCGGCAGTTCTGAATTCGGCGGCCTCCTGACAGCATTCCTCTTTTCTGAATATCCTGCGCAGGCTTTTCCTTTTTGCGCGTTCCGGCCGGGCGGCTTCCGCTGCCATACCGTCGAAACCGTATACGGGCATCGGTTCCGCGGCCGCTTTCGCTCCCATGTTCTCTCTTTCTTCGAGCCTCTCTCCGATGCCCGCCGAGAGATCCTTTCCTATCAGGTCGCGTCTGTCCCCGTAGATCACGAGATAGACCGTCATTTCACCGGTCTCCTCTTCATTAAGGAACGCCTTGATCTCCCTCAGAGCTATCCCGAAAGCCTCCCGTCTGGGATATCCGTACGCCCCAGCGGAGATAAGAGGAAAAGCGACGGAGGCGCATCCGCGCTCCGCGGCAAGTGAAAGGCTCTTTCTGTAGCACGAGGCAAGGATCTCCGGCTCCCCGCAGTTCCCGCCCTCCCATATGGGTCCGACGGTGTGTATAACATATCTGCAGGGAAGACCGTACCCGGACGTGAGCTTGGCATCCCCCGGCTCGCATCCGCCGAGCGTCATACATTCCCTGACGAGATCATGCCCCGCAGCCGCATGTATCGCACCGTCGACGCCGCCTCCCCCCAGAAGTGACGGATTCGCGGCGTTCACGATCGCATCGCAGACTGTTTTGGTTATATCCCCGTTAATTATGCTGAAAGGCATTTTTATCCTCCGATGTTGAAGCTTTTTTTCCAAGAAAAAAGGAAGCTTTCGCTTCCTTTCAGTCAAGCACTCATAAACACGTATATTTTATTTACACGGATTTATTATTTCTGCTCAGCTTTCATTTCTGCAAAACAATCGCTGCAGTATACAGGTCTGTCGCTGTTGGGCTGGAAAGGAACCTTAGCTTCCTTGCCGCATCTTGCGCAAACTGTTGTAAAGAGTTCTCTCTGGGCCTTGTTGGCAGATTTCCTTGCATCGCGGCAGGCTTTGCATCTCTGCGGCTCGTTCTGGAATCCTTTTTCTGCATAGAATTCCTGCTCACCGGCTGTGAAAACGAACTCAGCGCCGCAATCTTTGCAGACTAGGGTCTTGTCCTCGTACATGATTCTTCCTCGCTTTGTAAAATGGTAAATAGTATTTGCCCCAGACGGACTCGCACCGCCATCTCTGCAATGCAACGCTCTGACTTTGAGCTATACGGGCATATTCAATAAAACTATAAGGGTGGAGTTTCCCGGTTCAGGGAGACAAAAGCTGCGAAAAAACCTATAGAATACGAGTTTTTACGCCTTTTCGAGGCTCATTATATCACATATTGAACTCTTGTCAATAGAATGTGTAAGAAATATTTCATTTTTTTTGGAATTTTTCACAAAAAATGTAAATAATAACCAAAACAGGACATCCGGTTTTTTGCAATTTGACAATTGACCGAAAAAAAGCCGTTATGAAGGCATCGGACACGCTGTCCAGGTTCTATTCCAGAAGATAGTTCACGTCACCGGAAAGCAGAGAGATCATGCCCCTAAAGATGATATCCGGCTTCTCCCGGAAATTGTTGTCCATTTTGACGCACAGCTGTTCGGAGTCCGTCACGATCTGAGCGTTCATCAAATCGCCGTCTTTTCCCTCGATCGCGCAGGAGAAGCGATATCTGCCGTCCGGAAGCTGCTTTGTATCACAGCGCAGAGTCGCGCCCATCTTTCTGAACGAAAGCATACGCAGAGCGCTTCTGAGACTTTTTTCCCTGATCACCGGTCTGATCTCGGTCTCCAGCTGGTTAGACACCTTTTTCCCGAGTTCGCTGACGGAATACACGTCAGTTCCGTCGGCGGAAGACTCGACGATATGACCGTCTTCCAGTAGTTCGGCAAAGCACTCCGAAAAATCGCAGTACCCGACGTAATCGTTCTGTACGGTTATATCGTGCACCTCGTCGTATTTCAGGGGGTATCCAACATTGGCCATAAGGAACAGAATGAAGACCTTCACATCGTTCTTCTCGGTCAGAAGACCCTGAAGCTTCGGCATAAGTCGAGCCTCCTTCGTTAGCATGATCCCGGCCGCCAGGCCGGATGGGGGAAAAGGACGGGGCCGGTTCCGGCCCCGTCCTGAAGATCAGATGATTTATTCTGCCGGATGATCCGCGCCCGTCTCAGGCAGGGCGGCCATCACCTTGCTCATTTCAATCCCTTGAATATGTCGGAAGAGATCGTCTCGGCGGTGGTGTCGGGCAGATAGTTGTTGTAGTCTCTCATGTTGAGGTTCTTGAATATCGTGGTGCCGTACCAGCTGAAATCGAACCCGGAGAGAAGATCGCTTGCCAAATATGCGTTCTGGTTGAATACTATCGGGATAACGGGCATTTCGTCTATGAGCATATTCTCAGCTTCATGGAGCATCTGAGCTCTCTTGTTGAGGTCGTTCTCCTGGAAGATCTCTTCGATGAGCGCGTTGTATTCGCTGTTGTCGAATCCGGTCTTGTGCGGAACCGCATCGTAATTCTGATTCTCAAGATCTATGGCCATTCCGGAGAAGTCCTTCGCGAAAGGAGCCAGTATTCCGAAAGCGGTGGTGCTGAGTGCCTGTGCATCGATCGCGATGACATCGTAATCGCGTGCGACATAGGCTGTGTAAAGATCGTCATCGTAGCATGAGGATACGTTTTCCTCTTCAGACTTTCTCTCAGTCTTTCCGAGAGCTTTGATAGTCACGTTGAAGCCGAGATCCTTCCAGACGCCCTGGCAGTATTCTGCGATCGCCATAGCCGTCTCGTCGCTCTTGCGGACGGTTATCGAGAACGAACCTCCGTTCACCTTCGCCTCGCTCAGGAGCGCCTTGGCCGCAGCCACATCGGCGCTCGAACTTATCAGGTCACCGCCTGCCTGACGGAAATCCTTGTGATATGTGTTCTCATAAACGCCGTTCGGCACTATTCCGGTCGCGGGAGTAGCGAAGACCACAAGGTCCGCAATCGCCTGCCTGTCAAGAGCAAGGGAGAGAGCTTTTCTCACTCTGCTGTCGGAGAACAACTTGTTGTCTGTATTGAAATAATAAGAATGAGTGGAAAGAAGATTCTTGACCGTAGCCTTGTTCTTGTATTCCGCACGTTTGGCCAGCGGTATCTCTCCCATGAAATAAATCTCGTTGTTCTCATACGCGGTCATGTTCTCGTCGCGGTTCTTGTTGAACTGGATGTAGAACCTGTAGGGCTTTACATACTTGTTGAGGACTTCGTCCTTCTCCATGTCGCGGTAGTAGTAGCTCGAACGCTCGATAACGAGATAATCGCCGTAAACCATCTTTCTCAGGATGAACTGTCCGTTGGTCCTGATGTCCGTGCTTCTCTTGGCCCAGTCGGGATTCCTTCCGACGACGTCCTCGCGGAGAGGCACCAGCGCAGGGCTGGCGAGATTCTCAAGGAACTCGTCCTGATTGATCTCACGCTCGAATTCGATCTCGACCACGTATGTCTCGACCGCGGCGAGTCCGAGGTCATCGATCGTCTTGTCGCCTTTCTTGACCTCGCGGGCGTTCTTTATGTCGAAGAGAAGAGCGCAGGCCTCGCTGTCGAAATCAGGTTCAAGGATACGCTTCCATGCGTATACCACATCGTCCGCGGATACATCGCGTCCGTCAGACCATTTGGTCTGGTTGAGGCTGATCTTCATTATATTGGTCTCTTTGTTGTACACGATCTCCTTTGCGAGAGCCTTCTCGACCTTTCCTCTGGAATTGACTCTCATAAGACCTTCGTACAGCAGACTTATAATCTTCGAGGCGGAATCGTCGGTGTAGGCGAGAGCCGGATCGAAATTGTACATCTCATCGGTCAGGTAAGCCGAAATGACTGGTCCCTTGTCCTCATCCATCTGATGAGGTCCGTTCTCGCACGAAGCAAGGCTGAGGATCAGCATGGACAGAGCCAGAATCAGTACGATCGTTTTTTTCATATTCCCAGTTTTCCTCCTATGACTGCCTTCCCGGGAAACCTGAACTCCGCAGGCCGTCCGGAACAGTACGGATTATTGTGCTGTGCGATTCCGGCGCCTCCGGAAGGCCCCGAAAGCGGCAGAAAAACGCTATATTATTATATCATAAAAAGAAATCAATTCAACGACCATTTCATTCAAATTGAAAGCGGCGGGAACTTTCGTTCACATGCACAACTGCCGGCAGGCCTTTTTGTGAAAAATCAACATATCCTGCGTCGGCCGTACTGGCACGCGCTGAAAGCCGTAAAGAAAAAGACCCCGCTCCCCCGAAACGGGGAATACGAGGTCAGAAACAGCAGGATCTGACAGTTTCTCAGCCGGCGAATCCGTATCTGCAGTACAGCCAGCATGCGGCGCTGCCGAGCAGGACTATGCACAGAGCGCAGGCCGCCGGGAATGAAACAGCACCTGTCTCCGCCGCTCCCACGAGTCCGAACAGAAGGAGGATCCCCGCCAGAAGGATCCCGAAGACCCTTGCCGATCTGCGGAATCTGCGCGAGGAGGTCTTTTTCAGAGCCCGGACGATCATGCCGTACGATTCCCCTTCATTCCATCCGCGGCGCGGTTCGGGTCTTGAAGATACTTCCCTTCTTCCGCATCCGGTACACATTATATTATTTGCATTTGCAGTAGTTCCGTTCTGCATTTTTATTACCTCTTTTTTATCAGTTTTGGATTAAGTGATGCGATTATACAACCATTTTTGGTAAAAGTCAACTGTTTATTCTACTTTTTTATAAAAATTTTTCCTTTTTATCATTTTTTTCTCTGAAAAGGTTTACAATACGTATTCATTATGTTAAAATGAAGAAAAAAAAGAAAGACGGTACCGTTATGGATTTTCAGAACGACGTCATGTCCAGGATAAGACATATCAAGCGCGATGCAAGAGTCACAAACGAGGATCTCGCAGCAAGGACGGGCATCCCTCTCGGAACGCTCAACAAGCTGCTGAGCGGAAATGTCGCGGAGCCCAAACTCAGTACGGTGATTTCGATATGCCGCGCCCTTGGCTGCCGACTTACCGATGTCATAGAAGACGGACAGGACTTCGGCGACGGTCCGTTCATCGAGAAATTCAGAAATCTCGATCCTCACGGCAAAGAACTGGTCAGGATGGTGATCAGCAAAGAGTACGAACGCTGCTGTCCCGAAATAATGAGCGTGCCCCAGAGGCCTTCTTCGAGATGCGCGATGATTATTCCGCTCTATGACCTTCCGGTCTCCGCGGGAGCCGGCGAGTATCTGGACTCCGATTCGTCCGAAAGCATAAAGGTCGAGCTCAACGACAGAACGAGGAACGCCGATTTCGCCCTCAGGATAAGCGGAGACAGTATGAATCCGAAGTATTCTGACGGGGACATCGTACTGGTCGATTCCTCCAGAGTACCCGAAACGGGTTCACTCGGCATATTCATCTGTGACAGTCACGGTTATTTCAAGCAGTACGGAGGGGACAGGCTGATTTCGCTCAATCCCAAATACGGAGACATCCTCCTTTCATCCTTTTCCGATGTATCCTGCAGGGGCAGCGTTCTGGGAAAACTGAAAAACTGACAGGTCCTCCTGCTTTTATACAATCGGACGGGCGGCAGAAATTATGCCGCCCGTCTTTTTCCGTTTTTTCCGTTTGTTCCGCGGGCCACCGGCGGCCATTTTCCGCATTGACAAGAACGCATGCATATTGTATAATTTGTAGAAAAGCAAGGCTCTGCGCAGAGCGCTGCGCCGGAGATCAAAGAGAGGAACCCGAAGACATGGCAGACAACAAGAAGATGGTGGAGCAGATCACATCCATGGATGTGGATTTTGCCAAATGGTATACAGATATCGTCAAAAAGGCGGATCTCATAGACTATTCAAGCGTTAAAGGCTGCATGATAATCCGTCCGTACGGATACGCGATCTGGGAACTGATGCAGTCGATACTCGACAGGAGATTCAAGGAACTCGGCCACGAGAACATCTATATGCCGATGTTCATTCCCGAGTCTCTCCTCAACAAGGAGAAGGATCACGTCAAGGGCTTTGCGCCCGAGGTGGCCTGGGTCACGCACGGCGGTGAGGAAAAACTCTCGGAGCGTCTTTGCGTCCGTCCCACATCCGAGACCCTGTTCTGTGAGCATTACGCCAACATAATCCGTTCGTGGAGAGATCTTCCCAAACTTTACAACCAGTGGTGTTCAGTGGTCCGCTGGGAGAAGACGACCCGTCCGTTCCTGCGCAGCAGGGAATTCCTGTGGCAGGAGGGGCACACCATGCACGCCACAGCCGAAGAGGCTGAGAACGAGACTCTCACGATGCTCGGCGTCTATGCCGACTTTCACGAAAACGATCTGGCCATTCCGGTTATAAAGGGCAGAAAGACCGAAAGCGACAAGTTTGCGGGCGCGGTGGCGACATACGCTATCGAAGCCCTTATGCACGACGGCAAAGCTCTTCAGGCCGGCACTTCGCATTTCTTCGGCGACGGGTTCGCAAGAGCGTTCGGCATACAGTACGCCGACAGGGAAAACAAGCTCGTATATCCTTTCCAGACATCCTGGGGCGTGACCACAAGGATGATCGGCGGGATCATAATGACCCACGGCGACGACAGCGGACTGGTCCTTCCGCCCGCGGTCGCTCCCATACAGCTGGTGATCATTCCTGTCGCCCAGCATAAGCCCGGCGTGCTCGAAAAAGCAAGAGAGATCGAAGCGGTCCTTCGCGGTGCGGGGATCCGCGTCAAACTCGACGACAGCGACAACAGCGCCGGATGGAAATTCTCCGAATATGAAATGAAGGGCGTCCCGGTCCGTCTGGAACTCGGGCCCAGAGATATAGAAAACGGGCAGTGCGTGCTCGTCACGAGGCACAACAGGGAGAAGACTCCCGTATCCATCGAAGGCATAGAAAAAACAGTTCCGGTATTTCTCGCGAAGGTCAGAGACGGTCTTTACGAGCGTGCTCTTGCCAACCGCGAGGCCCGCACCTACGACTGCACTACCACCGACGAGATCATCTCCGCACTCGCAGATCACGGAGACGGATTCGTCCGTGCGATGTGGTGCGGCGACGAGGAATGTGAAGATAAAGTCAAGGAACTGACCGGAGTCGGTTCCCGCTGCATACCTCTCGATCAGGAAAAGATATCCGATGTCTGCGTCTGCTGCGGAAAACCTGCGAAGCACATGGTCTACTGGGGCAAGGCGTATTGATCCCGAAACTGTTTTTCCCGCCGCATTCCGCCGGCGAGTATCGGCTTAATGGGGGGCTCTGATGAAAGCTTTCAGCATACCGCTAAAAGTCAGGATAAGACGTATGGATCTGGTACTGGCGGCTGCGGTCATGTCTCTTTCTCTGCTCAGCATACTGACTCTTGTCAGCGGAGTGGAGACGTTCGGAATGTCGAGAGTCATCATTCAGATCTTTGCGGTCATCATCGGCGCGGCATCGATGCTGATCTTCTCCTTCTACGACTATGAGGAGGCCGCCAAAAAATTCTGGATCCCACTGATCGTCTTTTCGGTGCTGCTTTTGGCGTTCACAGCTCTTTTCGGTTCGTCGGAGGGAACCAATTCCGCATGGATAAGATTCGGTCCGATAGGCATCCAGCCTTCGGAATTCGTAAAGCTGGCCTTCATCATCAGTTTTGCAAGACATCTGGATTACGCAAAAGACAATATAAACCACATTAAAAATGTCGCTCTTCTTCTGCTGCACGCTGGGATCATAGCGGGAGCGGTTCTTTTGACAGGCGATATGGGCTCCTCCCTGGTATTCCTTGTTATAGCTCTTGTCATGATGTTCTGCGCGGGACTGACGCTCTGGTATTTCGCCGGATTTCTGGCGTTAGGAGTCATAGCCTTCCCGTTCGTATGGTCTATTCTGGCAGAGTACCAGCGGCAGAGGATACTGGTCGGCTTCAATCCCGAGCTTGACCCGTACGGTACGGGGCATCAGGCGTTGACGAGCCGGCAGGCGATCGCTTCGGGAGGATTTTTCGGAAACGGGTTCTCCGGCGGCTCCGTTTACAAATCCCTTTTCGCTTCATCGACGGATTTCATGCTCTCGACGATACTCGAGAAATTCGGTTTCATGGCCGGACTGATCGTAATGGCGCTGATGTGCGTGATCGTTTTCCGTGTGATAAAGGTCGGCTTCAACGCAAAACGTCCTATGGGCTCCTACATGTGCGCCGGAGTAGCCGCGCTTGTCGTGGCCCAGACAGTGGAAAACGTTGGCATGTGCCTGGCTATGCTCCCGGTTGTCGGGATCACGCTTCCCTTCCTCAGCTACGGAGGGAGTTCGATCCTTTCAATGTTCATGATAATGGGGCTCGTTCAGAGCGTCCAGGCCAACAGCAATAAATTCAATTTTGACAGGGATACGTCGGAATAACAGGACCGGCATCCCGCAGATTTATAAAGAGGCAACGAAATGAGTGTTCCCGCAGAAGAAAAACTGGGCCGCGCCGATGGTCCGGACAAGACAACCAAGATAGCGAAAACAGTCTACGAATACGCCGAGACGATCGCCGCCGCGGTCTGCGTGGTGTTCCTGATATTCAATTTTCTGGCCAGGACCTCCGTGGTATCCGGGTCATCGATGGAAAAGACCCTTTCCGACGGCGATGTCCTTCTTGTATCCAGCCTGCCGTATGAACCGAAGCAGGGCGACATAGTCGTTTTCAGAGCTCCCTACAGCGAGTTCTTCGGCGACGAGCTCCTCATCAAACGCGTCATCGCGGTCGGCGGGCAGGAGATAATGATAGATTTCGACACATGGAGAGTCACTGTCGACGGAAAAGACGTCGACGAAGCGGAGTATCTTTATCTCCACGGAGTGGCAAAGACATCCCAGATACAGTTCCCTTTCACCGTTCCCGAGGACAAGGTGTTCGTGATGGGCGACAACAGATACAATTCCTATGACAGCCGGTACACGGATATCGGTGCGGTTGACGAAGATTATATCCTCGGTCCGGCAATACTCAGGCTCTACCCTACCCTGGGCGCAATAGGCTGATGCCCGTTTCGACCCGACCGTTCGTATGAGCGGCCGGCAACAATCCAGTTTCATCCCGAAACAGATTTTTGGCTTTTGGAGGAGAATTATGAAACGCTTCTGTGCTTTCGTGCTTGTGATCCTGCTCCTGATTCCCGCGATCGTATCATGCTCGGACAACGGAGGAAATGTCAAAGATCCGACCGATACAACTGCCAGGGCCGACGATACCACATCGTCCGATGTAAACGGAGCTTTAACAAAAGAAGTCGAGCCGCTCGATAAAGATATACAGGCGCTCGACTATTCAGGCAAGACCATCACCATCCTGTCCAGACCCGGAACGAGCGAATGGGCAAAGACCGAGATATGGGTGGAAGAGATAACGAACAACCCGGTCAACGACGCGATATACAACAGGAACGCGTTCGTATGCGAGACGCTCGGGCTAAAGGAGATCAACAACGTTACGGCTCCGTCCGGATCATCCCATGCAGGGAGCATATCGGAAAAAGTCAATGTCATGGTATCTTCCGGAGACCAGACCTACGATATAGTGGCAGGTTCTGTATACTACGACACTCCTCTCATCAATCAGGGCATGATGTACGACCTCTACGACAACGGAATAGATACATATCTGGACGCATCAAAGCCGTGGTGGGCCAACTACTGGATAGAGCAGGCGGAAACAGGGGGCAGACTATACTGCATCACCGGCGCCCCGGCGCTTTCGCTGACAAGGCTCATGTTCGTTATGTACTACAACAAGGACTTTGGCGAGAATGAAGGCCTCGAGGACATGTACACCGTAGTCAGCGAAGGCAGATGGACCATTGATTATCTCAACGAGGTCATCTCGCCGATCTACCGTTCTCTCAACGGAGATGATGAAAGAGACGAGGAAGACCAGTACGGCCTCCTTATCAACCACTATGAGAACTGCGACATGTTCTGGAGCGCATTCGACATGTCCATGATCAGGAGAGACGACGAAGGCTGGTTCGAGTTCGATGCTTCACAGCAGGAAAAGATCTCCGCCGCATTTGAAAAGGTATACTACTTGATAAGAGAGAATCCCGGGACATATGACACCGGATCCTCCGAGGGCTTCAAGACAGCCTGCATCAATTTCTCCAACGGCAACGCCCTATTCGCCGCGCTCCACCTGTATTACGCTGAAACGAAGGAAATGCGGAACATGCAGGACGAATACGGTATTCTTCCCATTCCAAAATACGACGAGAAGCAGAAAGACTACTTCACATATGCCCATGACCAGTACACCGTATTCATGGTCCCCAAAACTGTCGCCGATCCCGAAATGAGCGGCGCAGTGCTGGAAACGATGGCCTATGAGTCATACAGATCACTCCAGCCGACATATTACGACCTTGTGCTCAAGGGAAGGTATGCGAACGATCCCCAGTCACGGTCGATCCTCGACACCGTCACCACCAACGTCATGGTCGACCCGTCCTATATATACGGCATGCAGCTGACCCAGCCGGAAGTGCACGTGTTCAGAAGCCTGATCTATGCCGGTGAGAAAACATTCGCGTCAGCCTGGGCCAAGCAGGCGCGCATGGTCCCCGTGATGATAAAGAGTCTCAGGTCGATAATAGAGAAACTGGAATACTGATGCAGGTTCCTCTTGACAGCATGAATACGGGAGACGCAGCGGACTGGTACGGGAGGACATACAGATGAAAAGACTTCTTGCCCTTGCCTTCGTTCTGGCGCTTCTGGTCTCCGTACTGACGTCGTGCTCGTCAGGCGGTAATTCCGCAGACGATACCACGAAAGCAGTCTCGGACGACACAACTTCCGACAGCAACGCGGGCGGAGACGCCAGCGCCGTCACAGCGGACGTGGAACCGCTTTCAGACGAGCTTTCCGCCCTTGATTATTCAGGCAGAACAATAACGATCCTGTCAAGGCCGGCAGAAGCAGCGCTCACCGGGGCCGAGATCTGGGTCGAGGAGCTGACCAACGATCCGGTCAATGACGCGATCTTTAACCGTAACGCTTTCGTCTGCGAGACTCTCGGGATAAAGGAGATCATCAACGTGACCGCCAATTCCGGTCCGGAGACGAATTCCGTCCTTGACAAACTCAATGTCATGGTCTCCTCTGGGGATCAGACCTACGATATAGTGGCCGGATCAGTATACTATGACACTCCCGCAATCAATCAGGGCATGGTATACAATCTCTACGACAACGGGATCGAGACATATCTGGACGCATCCAAGCCTTGGTGGGCGAATTTCTGGGTAGAACAGGCGGAGACCGGAGACAGACTGTACTGTATCACCGGAGCTCCCGCGCTGTCGCTGTCCAGGATGATGTTCGTCACATATTACAATAAGAATTTAGGCGAAGACCTCCAGCTGGAGGACATGTACAATGTCGTAAACGAGGGAAGATGGACTATAGACTATCTCAACGAGGTCATCTCCCCGCTGTACCTGTCCCTCAACGGCGATGACTACAGGGACACGGAAGACCGGTACGGGCTGCTCATAAACCATTATGAAAACTGCGATATGTTCTGGAGCGCCTTCGACATGTCTATGGTCAGAAAAGACGAGGAAGGCTGGTTCGAATTCGATCCCTCCCAGCAGCAGAAGATTTCTGTCGCTTTTGAAAAGGTGTACTATCTGATCCGGGAGAACCCCGGGACCTACGACACCATCGACTCCTCCGGGTTCGAAGTTGCAAGAGACATGTTCGCAAACGGAAGCGCCCTGTTCTCCGCAATGCATCTCTATTTCGCCGAATCCAGGGAATTTAGGAACATGAAGGATGAATACGGGATACTACCGATACCCAAATTCGACGAAGCACAGAAAGAATACTACACTTACTCACACGACCAATACACCGTCTTCATGGTCCCGAAGACGGTCGCGGATCCCGAAATGAGCGGAGCCGTTCTTGAAGTGATGGCCTACGAGTCATACAGGAGCGTTCAGCCCACTTACTACGATCTGGTCCTCAAGGGAAGATACGCAAACGATCCTCAGTCAAGGTCAATGCTCGACATGATCACAACAAACATTAGGGTCGACCCTTCGTATATCTACGGCATGCAACTGTCCCAGCCCGAGGTCAGCGTGCTCAGGAGCAAGGTCTACAGCGGAAGCAAGGACTTCGGTTCGTCATGGGAAAAGCAGGCCCGCAAGCTCCCTGTAACCATCAAGATGTTCAGACAGGTGATCGAAAAACTTGAATACTGACAGCCGTATCTGAAAACATTACGAACGAAAAAATATTACTAAATAAATCAAGGAGTCTCACATGAAAAGATTTCTAGCACTGGCTTGCCTGCTCGCGCTTCTGCTGTCCGTGCTGTCGGCGTGCTCCGGCGACCAGCCGAGCGACAGTACCGACACGACCGCGAGGCCGGCCGACGATTCGACCACCGCGGCCCCGGATAACACGGATACCGGTGAAGAAAGCGTTATCACCACCAGTATCGAGCCGCTGAGCGAAGAGCTTAAGGCTCTGGATTATTCGGGCAAGACCATCACCATTCTTTCACGCGCAAATACCGACAAATGGGGCGGCACCGAGATCTGGGTAGAAGAGACATCAAACGATCCGGTCAATGACGCGATATTCTACCGCAACGCCTTCGTCGCCGATACGCTCAATCTGAAGGAGATCAAACAGGTAACCGCAGGCGGATCGGATGGGATCCAGGAGAAGGTTAATCTGATGGTCAGCTCCGGCGACCAGTCCTATGATATAGTCGCCGCTTCCGTCGCATACGGAACGCCTATGATCAACCAGGGCCTGATGTACAATCTCTACGCGAACGAGATCGACAACTACCTTGATTCCGAAAAGCCCTGGTGGGCCCAGTACTGGATAGAACAGGCCGAGATGGGAGACAGGCTGTACTGCATTACAGGCGCCCCCGCCCTCTCCCTTACCAGGATGATGTTCGTAATGTACTACAACAAGGATCTCGGGGATGATCTCCAGCTCGAGAACATGTACGATGTGGTCGAAGAAGGACGCTGGACCATAGATTATCTCAGCGAGCTGATATCGCCCATCTACACATCGCTCAACGGCGATGACGTCAGGGATACAGACGACCAGTACGGACTTGCGATCAACCATTATGAGAACTGCGACATGTTCTGGAGTGCGTTCGACATGACCATGCTTGCCAAAGACGAGGACGGATGGTTCGAGATGAACACCTCCTCA
>JAGDBK010000050.1 GCA_017959065.1 Clostridia bacterium
CGCGTTCCATTCCTTCACGCTCATCTGACTGGAATCAAGCAGCGGGTCGCACTCGATGAAATCCCACTCGGGCATCCCTTCCGCCTTCAATGAATCCATGTGAAAGATCGCGTTCCGGAAATACGCTCCGTCCGGCTTGTAGCCATCGGCTGCTCTGGTCATGCCGATGGTGCCTCCTGTATGAATGATCAGTATTTTACTCATAATCCTCTCTTCCGTTTCTATTATAAACGATAGAGATGAGCCGGATCACTCTTCTGAAACAGACCATACAAAAATCCCGGAATCTGATTCCGGGATTTTGCCTTTTCATTTCTGTCTGATTACATTTTCACAGACTTCATCTTAACAGTTCAAATTTATATGAGCCTTCTACTTCGTTGCTTCTTTCGTACGGATCCTCTCCTTCCCTGGTGTATCTGTCAAAAGTCGCATACTTGCCCGGCAGTTGGATCTCCACCGAAGAAATATCGCCGTTTCTGAAGTACACATCGATCATGCCGCCGGAGCTGTAACCAGAGAAGGTCACAGTATGTTCTGTACCGTACTTGAAATATTTGTAGGTCGTTTCTCCGTTGGAGTATGAGCTCTCTCTCGCTGTTCCGTCTTCGGTCTCCGATCCGGTGAAGGTTCCCGGAGATACACCGGTCATGCGATAGTATAGGTGATCCTCTCCGTAATCCGACTCGAATTCTCCTGTGAAAGTGATCGCCGGTCTGGTGAAACGCGCAACCATGGATGTGATGTCTTCTTCCGGATCGCTGCCGCTGACCGTAGTATCTACAGCTGCAAAGGTCACTTCTATCTTGTTTCCGCTGATTCTGACTGAACTTCCTTTCGGCCAGGCGCCTACCGTGAGATTCTCATTCTCGATATAGTAATTGAAGCTGTCGCCGTCAAAACGGCAGGTACTGTCTACATAAAGATAAAGATTGTCATAGAATCTGTCTTTTGCGGAACTGTCTTCACCGATCGATATGCTTACCGGATCGGATTCGACTCCCAGACACCTCTTTCCGTCCTTGGACCTGACGAATTCACACAGCGTGACGCTCAGATCGAGCCTGCTGTCATCCTTTAACAGTTCCTTTTTTGCATAACTCAGGCTCTGTTCAAATCCTTCCTTGTCAATCTCGTCATCAACAATGACCTTATCTCCGGCCTGGATCTTCAGCACATAACCGTCGATGACTCTGTCTTTGGCAGCACCGTAAGTCTTCATCTTCGGAAGATTGATGATCAGGGCATCATCGCTCTGATCCAGAGTAGGTGCACTTGTTTTTTCAAACGTATACAAGTTGTATCCGACGTTCATGTTTTCGCCGGCCTCGATCTTGCCGTATATTTCGCCTATTACCAGATAGGAGATGTTGCCGAAGTAAGCGCCTCTTTCAGTCGGTATATAATCCGGAACCAGCGGAACCAGATTGACGGAAGGATGGTTCTTTCTGAAATCATCATCAAAAACCAGGATTCCTTTCAGTTCGCCTGCTTCTTTTTTCTTGAAACCGCGCAGCGACAGGAAATAGCTTCCGTCTTTATCCAGAGACAAATGATAAACATCTCCCGGTTTGAGCTTTATCCAATCCTTTGGATAATAATCTGTCTGATTGAAAAGCTGCACACAGTTTTCCGTAAGTTCGCGGCGGCGTGCCAGCAGCCATTTGCGGAAGAAGAGATCGAATTCGGTTTCATTATCGATTCCGAAAGCTTCCATCAGCGGAGCGGATACTCCCGGTTTTTTGAGATAGCTTCTGGCCTTCATCAGCTGGTGTGGGGTCACGGTGCGTTCCTTATATTCTTCCTGCAGATACATCACGAAATCGCCCAGCTGGTAGCCTTCTATCATCTTGAGATTTTTACCGTCCGATGTGCCCTTGCTGTCGGGCTCGTTGTCAATCGGCAGACGCAGCGTATCCCAGCGGACCTTATCCGTCAGAGGCGGATCAGTCGTGATGATATCGTTGTCCTGATAGTAGCGTTTCGCATCCCTTTCCAGCACCATCGTCACCATCTCGTCGTAGCGGGGATCGTCGGTAAACTTGTCGGCGACCGGCGGTGAGAAACGGTATCTTTCCTGACAGACATGGAATAGTTCGTGGGTAATGGTCAGCAGATAGTTGTCTCTGTTTACCTGATCGGTCAAAGCCTTCAGAGGCCACAGCGAGACGACCGTGGAATAATTCAGTTTTTCAGCCAGTCCGAGCTTGTTTCTGTTTTCCGCCGTATTGGAGTCAGTCCGGGCCAGGAAAATAACTTTTCCGCTGGGCATACGCACCCTGGCGACACTGCCCAGATATTTATAGGCTGTGTCGATGTATTTTTTGGTATCCCGGATGACCTGCGGTATCTCGACTTCTTCCTTGAGCTTCAGATACTCTTCGTTTGTTTCAAGCAGATATTTGTAATATGAGAGCTTCTGTTTGTTCCGGTCGAGCTTCTTGGTGCTTTCCAGTGTCTTTTCGTATTCATCTGCCTGTTCTCTGCAGTCTTCCTCGATTTCATGCATCCGGTTGACCTTGTCTCCCAGTTCACGGTCGATATCGCTTGTGATCCACTGCAGCTCATATGATCCGTAATCGGTCTGATATTTCTTTATCTCCACATATCTCTTCAGATAATCCCTGCGGCTGTAGAAATACTTGCTTTCGTTAAAGTAGTCCATAACTGCAGCGCCGCTCAGAACAACGACTGCACCGCCGATCAGGAAAACCGTCGCCGAGTTCTGGCGGCTGTGATAGATCAGCTTGTTGTCTTTGATGGTCGTTTCATATTCATAGAAACTTCCGTCATCGCCGATCCTTCCGACACTTATGCAGGGATAAAAAGCCGGATCGATATCCAGGGTGTCCAGATCGACTTCCACCTCAAAAACACCGGGGATGACCTCGTCATCCGCAAGTCCCGCATCGACTTCCCAGATACTGATCGGGATCATCCATTCGTCTTCAAGCTCCTTCAGGATTTCATCGTACTGTGCCGGTATTTCATCAAGCGGTGCCATTTTGACATCTGTGTCCTTATTAAATGCATCCTTTTCCGCTCTGATGACGACACCGTCCCATACCTGCTTTTCAAAAGCCTTGGAATTGCCGCTGTATTCCGGCAGTTCGACATTAACCACGGTATTCCCGCCGGTTGTCGGCTGCTGCTGATCATAGCCGCCTCCCGGTCTTCTGCCTTTCAGGAAAAAGCCCGGTTTCACAAAGCCGGTAAAACCGATCGCAGCGACCAGCAAAAGGATCACGAATTTCACAAAACCGCCGCCTTTTTTCTTGGGTTTTTCAGGCTTTTCTGTTTTGACCTCGGTCTTTTTCGGCTGTGCTTCTTTCTTTACTTTTGCCTTTTTCTTCTTCTCCGCTTTGCTGTCGGAGATCTCAACGGTCGAACCTTCAGGTACATCAAAGGTCAGACCGCCCTTGTCATTCTGCGTGATCTTGATATCGTTCTTTTTCACTTCGACGATTTTTGCACCGCACTCCGGACAGAACTTGCTGCCGGGATTCAGCGGTGCCCCGCATTTTTCACAGAATTTTGCCATAACATCACTCCTGTCCTCTGATCATCATGAAAGTCGCTGTTTCTTCTTCCGATATCCACAAATCAGCCAGCAGATATTCTCTTCCTTCATAGGCATAGAAGTTCTTAAGATACAGGACACAGTTATTGCCTATGAGCTTGATCTCGTTGTTTTCATCAAATCCGCCGCCGAACGGCTCATATCCCACATCTTCATCTGTCAGCTCACTGATCTCCATCCCGTCAGAAAAAAGTCTTGGATGAAGAACGATCTTTACCGGCGGATCATCAGTGTTGTGAACAGACATTTCTGCGTATCCGAGTTCATCATAGAGATAACCGTCGGCAGAGTCATAACGGATCTTACGATTGTATTTCCAGATACCGTTGGCATTTCCCAGAGGCTCATTTGTCCTGCCTTCCGGTAAACCTTCATACATGACCTGACCGTAGAATTCATCAAAGTCTTCATAGCTCAGCCTGCTGACATCAAACAGCGAGGGATCGACGGTCTCGGTATCAGTCTGGGTGCCGCTGCCTGTTCCTGCTGTATTGCTTTCTGTGCTGTTTCCTGTTTCATCATCAAAAACCACCTGGTCCGAAGCATCCGAAATGACATCCGGAAGCGGTTCGATGATGCTGTCTGTGCTGTTGACATCGTACTTGTCAACTGTCTGGCTTGTTTCATCTGACGGCCTGCTGTCGATGTCGTTTCCGGCCTTAGAAGATGAGCAGCCGACCATCATAAGCAGTATCAGAGATGCTGTTATTATCCTTTTCATTATCGATGTGACTCCTGTGTACAGAAAATCGCAGAGCTTTCTGATTCCCTCTGTTTTCTGATTATCTGTATGTTTCTATATGTATATATTATACCTTGTATTGTTCCCGATTTTTTTAGTTTGAGGGGGTTTCATACGTTCTGATAATTTCTGCATTTCTGTATAAAACGAAATATCAATAAACCGTTTTCTTCTTTTGCCCGGCTGTTATATAGTTATTATGATGGAAAACACCAACATCTTTATCGGCCTGCTTCATCTTCTTGCGGGAATCGGCATCTTCCTTACGGGATGCGATATCATGTCAAGCAATCTGGAAGCAGCCAGTTCCGACAGACTGAAAAAACTGCTGGCCAGAGTCTCCAACAACAAGATCATCGGGGTCCTGATCGGCGCGGCAGCAACAATACTGATCCAGTCATCAAGCGCGGCCACCGTCATGGCGATCGGTTTTGTCAATGCCAAGATCATATCCCTGCTTCAGGCGGCAACGATCATTTTCGGTGCCGAGATAGGAACGACCCTTACCGGCCAGCTGGTCGCTTTAGGAATGTTCGGCGGCAGCGAGATCAGCCTCAGCGTTGTCTTTTCTGCTCTGGCAGGTCTCGGTGTATTTATTACGATGTTTGCCAAACGCGACAAGACAAAACTCATCGGCAACATCCTTACCGGACTCGGACTTCTGTTTGCGGGAATCAGCACGATGTCGGGGGCAATGTCCGGTTTTGCTCAATATCCTCAGCTCAAGGATTTTATCGCGACATTGAGGTCTTCATTCCTTCTGATCCTGATCGGCGCTTTCCTGACCGCTCTTATACAGAGTTCTTCTGCCGTCACTTCGATCTCCATCACCATGGTCGCGGCCGGACTCATCAACATCTCTCAGGGCATCTATCTCACGCTTGGTGCTAACATCGGCACATGTCTGACCGGCATGCTGGCAGCAGCGAATTCCGAAAGCGTCAACGCCAAAAGGACATCGCTGATTCAGCTCATCTTCAATATCGGAGGAGTCGTCCTGGTCTATCTGAGCGATATCGTTCTTTCGCTTGTTTCAAACGGCAAAACGACATACGGGTCAATGCTTTCAAATGCGTTCCCTGATGCGCCTCATACCCAGCTGGCGATGTTTCACACCATATTCAATATCGCTTCCGTTCTGATCGTGCTTCCTTTTGCCGAGA
>JAGDBK010000051.1 GCA_017959065.1 Clostridia bacterium
ACTCAGTCAGAAAACAAAGGACCGACCGGGTTTGGTCGATCCCTTGTCGTACTATCTCGCAAGATGTACTTGAATATCTGTTTTGATGTAGCGCCGTATACCTGACCGGTACGTACGGTGCAACGGGAGGGAGGGGCCTAATCCCTCTCTACCCTATTACAGGATAATGAACGGACTCAGGCGTTTCTGGTCGTGAATTTCTTTACTGTCGTGAAGAAGTCGGAAAGAACAGCGTTTCTGTCTGCATGAGGAACATAGATCATCTTACGTCCGTCGTTGACTTCTCTGTACATTCCCTCGCCGTCGATCGTGCGAGCGGGTACTATCGTGTAGACGAAATTGTCGGGAACGCGTGCAAACATCGGAGCGGCGATGTCGAAGATCGAACGCTGGCGGGTGTTGCAGCCGTATTCGCCTTCCTCGGGCTCGCATTCGTCGTCGTAGAATATCTTGCAGAGGTAGTTTCCGATCGCTCCGGCCTTGTCCTTGAAATAATATGTTACTTCCGCATTGGTCATATGGATGATATCTGTGCAGGATCCGCCCATTGCGGGAAGGAGAACTACCGGAACTCCGCAATCGAAGATGACTCTCGCGGCTATTCTGTCCTGCACGAGGTTGAAGTCATTCGCGTCAATATTCTCGAAAAGGTTTCCGCCGAGGAGGATGATCACGGCCTTGTTTATTATGGACGGATCCAGAAGCAGGGCGGAAGCGACATTGGTGAAGCATCCGACGACCCCGATATAGACTATATCGTCGGCCTCATTTACCAGGCGGACCAGGTTTTCCGCTGCGTCGCTCTTTACGGGAGTGATGATGTTGTCCATGTATTTATCGGAACCCCTGTAGCATGGAACATGCATCTTGTCCTCGGGGTCGATGAGCTGGCGGAGCTTAAGAAGCTCCTGATAGCTCTTTTCCATTCCGTCAGCAGGTCCGCTTGAACGCTGATTGTGGAACGGAGCCGCACACAGCCCGAGGAGGTTAAGATCCTCGGCGGTCATCGCAAGTGTGACTGCGAACTGGTCGTCGATCTCGTTGAATGTGTCAGTGTCAAGGATGAAATTCTTTTTAGGGGTGGTCTTGATGTGATTTAGAATTTTTTCCATGTCAAAATCGTGATACATGATTCGGACCTCCTGAAGTCTGATTTTCTTTTAAAATTATATATTACACGGTGTTCTTTGTCAACCTGAAAACGCTTTTTGCGCATATGAAAAGCCCCGTCTGCGGACGGGGCTCTGATCGTATTTTACTGCTTTTTAAGCTTGCTCTGCGCCTTGAGTCTGGATGCCGTGTCGAGTATGCGCTTGCGCAGCCTCAGCGATTTCGGAGTGACCTCCATAAGCTCGTCATCCGCGATGAATTCTATCGCTTCCTCAAGGGAAAGGATCTTCGCCGGTACGAGCCTCAGCGCTTCATCGGCGCCGGTCGAACGAATGGCGGTGAGCTGTTTCTTTTTGCAGACGTTTACGGATATGTCTCCGGATTTGGGAGATTCGCCGACAATCATCCCCTCATATACTTTTGTCTGGACAGGGATGAACATTATGCCGCGTTCCTGGCTGTTGAACAGTCCGTATGAAGTGGCTTCTCCCGGTTCGCTCGCGACCAGCGACCCGGTGTATCTTATCGTGATATCGCCCTTGTAAGGCTGGTATCCGTCAAAGATCGAATTGAGTATGCCTTCGCCCCGAGTATCGGTCAGAAACTCGCTCCGGTATCCGAAGAGACATCTCGCGGGGATGGAATACTCTATCCTCATCCTGCTGCCCTTGAGATCCATCTGAAGCAGTTCACCTTTTCTGCTGCCCAGCTTCTCCACCACAGACCCGACATATTCCTCCGGAACGTCTATAGTCACTTTCTCCATCGGTTCGCATTTTACACCGTCGATGGTCTTGAAGAGGACCTTCGGAGTGCTGCAGCAGAGCTCATAGCCTTCCCGGCGCATCGTCTCGATAAGTATCGACAGATGCATCTCGCCGCGTCCGCATACTCGGAAACTGTCGGTGGAGTCGGTGTCTTCGACCCTTAGAGATACATCCTTCAGCACTTCCTTGTACAGCCTGTCGCGGAGCTGGCGCGATGTGACGAATTTGCCTTCGCGACCCGCAAACGGACTGTCGTTTACGGAGAACGTCATCTCCATGGTCGGCTCGCTGACTTTTACGAATTCGAGCGGCTCTACGCAGTTCACGTCCGTTATGGTATCGCCTATGGTAATATTGTCCGCTCCCGAAAAGCAGACGATGTCTCCCATTGAAGCGCTCTCCACCGGTATCCTGTTGAGTCCGTCTATCTGATAGATCGATACGATCTTTGTCTTTCTGGGCGGATCGTCGGGATTGTGAAAATTGGAGATCATGACTTCCTGATTCTGGCGTATCGTGCCGCGGTCGATCCTTCCTATGCCTATCCTTCCCACGTAATCATTGTAGTCAATGGAAGAGACCAGAAGCTGAAGCGGCTGATCCTCTTCACCTTCCGGGCAGGGAATATAATCGAGGATGCTGTCGAAAAGAACGGTCAGATCGCTGTCCTGTGCGTCCGCGTTCAGAGAGGCAGTGCCCGCTCTGCCGGAGCAGAAGATCACCGGGCTGTCCAGCTGTTCGTCGGTCGCGTCAAGGTCAATCAGAAGCTCGAGCACTTCGTCGACCACTTCCGTCGGCCTTGCGTCAGGCTTGTCGACCTTGTTTATCACCACGACGACCCTGTGGTTCAGTTCAAGGGCGCGCTGAAGAACAAAGCGGGTTTGGGGCATGGGTCCTTCCGCGGCGTCTACCAGCAGCAGGACGCCGTTGACCATCTTGAGTATCCGCTCAACCTCGCCGCCGAAGTCAGCGTGGCCGGGAGTGTCGATAATGTTGATCTTCACTCCCTTATAGTGGATCGCCGTGTTCTTGGCAAGAATGGTTATGCCGCGCTCTCTTTCAAGAGCGTTGCTGTCCATAGTGCGCTCCTCGACTACCTGATTCTTTCTGAAAGCGCCGCCCTGCTTGAGCATCTCGTCGACGAGGGTCGTCTTGCCGTGGTCGACGTGCGCTATAATTGCTATATTCCTGAGATCTTCGCGTTTCAAAATCATCTCTCCCGAAAAAAGAATTTCAACAAAAATTAATTATATCACAAAAAGACTGTCTTTCAGCAGAATGCCGGTAAATTTCATCAATTATTCGCCTGCTTTTGATATTCCGGTATGCCTCAGCCGAAAGTACGTGCCTGAAGAATGCGTATGACTTGAATTCCATATGGCTTTTGATATTCCACCGATTGTTGAAAATCATCAAACAATATGTTATAATAATGTCAAAGATAATGAAACTGCCGGAATCCTGACTCATGTCATCCGGGCGAAAGACCGTATCTGAACTGATCAGACGGTCACGGCAGTGCACCACCGGTGCAGAAAGGGTCAGCCATGAGAATCAATTTTACCAAGGAGCCTAATCCGGTCTTCGAGTGCGCCATCCTGACTTTCAAGATCGTGAACCACGAGTCGTACAAGGACAAAAAGTCTCTCTACGCCTCGAAATACCAAACAGACGCCGGAATTCTGGACGACTGCTTCACGTCTCTGAGCAACATATCCAGGGAGATAGCCGCAAAGGTCAGAGGTTCGGTAAAACAGGTGGAGAGCCTGTTCAGGGCAAACAGCCTGGGCAGTTGCTGCGCGTTCTACCTTCTCCACGGCCCGATGATGAACAGACAGCCGGATATCTTTTCTGCCGCAAATTCCGTAAAGAATATTACAAAGGCCGAGTTTTTCATGAATTTCTACCAGATGCTCGGCATGCAGGATAAGAAGGCTAAGTTCGCGCGTGACGTGAAGAACTACAATGATCTTATCAATTTCATCTCCGCAATGACGATACCGGATGACGAAAAGTGGGAACTGTGCCGTTTCTACAACAATTTTGAGTCGAACAAGGATATCCTTGCCGATTACATGCTTGAGATCGGACAGGCATTCTACGAAGTCTACGACAGCATGGAGAGCCACATAAACCATTATGTCGAGACGATCGAACAGCCTCTAGCCAAAGGCGGAGTGGCATATCTGAACAGCAATTTCGGGCTGGAACTCAATGACCAGATAAACAGCGTTACGGTAGTGCCGTCCGTGATACTCGGGGCAGACATGAAATATCTCTTCAACTATACGTCGGACACTGTCGACGACGTGCTCGTCGTCGGCGGATATTACGAGCCGTTCGGAAGGATAGCCGGCGACGGGCAGAGGCTGACAGAACTCTGCGGGTCGCTCAAGGCTCTCGGGGATACCAGCAAGCTCAAGATACTGAAGATCCTTTCGACAGGACCACGGTTCGGCCAGGAGCTGGCTCAGATGCTCGGCATCTCGACGGCGACTGTTTCCCACCACGTGTCCATTCTTGAAGAGTACGGCTTTATCGTGCTCGACAGGAGACAGAACAGGGTCTACTATTCTCTCAACAAGGACAGGATCAAAGAGCTGATAAGCACACTGGACAGTGAACTGTCTTAAATCCAAGCTGTTGAACAAAAAACATAATGTAATTAAGTCAAATAAATCAGGAGGAACCAAGAAATGAAACTTCCATTTAAGCCCGATCTCAGCGGAAAAATAGCGGTGGTCACCGGTGGCGGCGGTGTACTCTGTTCGGAATTCGCCTGCGCTCTCGCGGCATCAGGAGCGAAAGTCGCCGTGTGCGATCTCAGGCGTGAAGCTGCTGAGAAGGTCGTTGACCGTATAGAAAAAGACGGAGGGACTGCAATAGCCGTCACAGCCAACGTACTCGATAAAGAGAGCCTAGAAAAGGCAAGAGATGAGATACACGCGAAACTCGGAGGGAACATCGACATCCTAATCAACGGAGCGGGAGGAAACAATCCAAAAGGAACGACGACCCACGAATACCTTACCCGCGAAGATCTTGAAAACGCCGCGGAAGGCGTCACGACATTTTTCGATCTGGATCCGGCCGGAATCGAATTCGTATTCAATCTCAATTTCCTCGGCACTCTTCTCCCGACTCAGGTATTTGCCAGAGAAATGGCCGATTCCAAGGATCCGGTCATCATCAACATCTCCAGTATGAACAGTTTCCGTCCCCTGACAAAGATACCGGCATATTCGGGAGCCAAGGCGGCCGTTTCCAATTTCACCATGTGGCTGGCGGTACATTTTGCACCTGTCGGGATCAGGGTAAATGCCATTGCTCCGGGATTCTTCGTTACGGATCAGAACCGCGCTCTTCTTATGAATCCTGACGGGTCTCTCACTCCGCGTTCCGAAAAAATACTCAACCATACTCCCATGAGAAGATTCGGCGAGACCTATGACCTTCTTGGAACTCTTCTCTGGCTCACAGATACTGAGTCATCCGGATTCGTCAACGGTGTTGTGGTTCCTGTTGACGGCGGATTCGCCGCATATTCCGGAGTCTGACAGGAACCGATGTCCTTTTAGGAGAAGACCGATGAAAAGATATATAAGTGTTTTTCTTGCTGCGCTGGCGCTGCTTGCCGTGATTATGTCCGGATGTTCTTCCGGAAATACGGATCCCTCGCTGGCCGGGATTGAGATCCCCGCGGGAATGAAGCTCATATCCCCGCTTACTGCGGAGTATTACCTTTTTGTTTCCGAAAACTGGAAATCCGATATAACCACCGGCGTGGTATCAGCTTATTACAGCGAGTCCGATCCGACCAATATCTGTCTTATGGCCTTCAGTCTGGGCAGCCAGAACATGTCTTATGAGGATTACTGGAAGCAGTATGAGCCGGAATTCTCAAACATTTACAAGAACTATACCCTTATAGACTCATCTGAGACGATAATGGGCGGGGTAACTGCGGGTTGCTTCATCTATTCGGGGACTTTTGTCACATCCGGTCAGAATACGTCAGGCGATGACGGAGAAGACGGATCCGCCGGGGTCGACTATAAGTTCATGTCTGTCGTTGCCATAAAAGACAGGAACATTTACATCCTCACTTATTCGGCTAGAGAATCCGCATACGAGACGCATCTCGGGGATTTCACCGATACGGTGAAGGCTTTCACGTTCAAATAACGGGCGGTATTATCCGGTATGATATATTTTGACAACAGCGCGACTACGCCTGTCTGCGCAAGAGCTGCGGCAAAAATGGCCGAGATCGGAGAACAGTTCTGGGGAAATCCGTCGTCGGTGCATTCTTTCGGACTGTCAGCTTCGAAGATCCTTTCGGAATCAAGAAAAAAGCTTCTGAATATCATGGGTGCCAGCGAAGGACACGGAGACCTGTTTTTCACGAGCGGCGGGACTGAAGCGGATAATATCGCTGTCATCGGGACCGCGCTCGCGAAAGAAAGAAACAGGGGCGGAAGGATAATTATCTCGGACAGCGAACATCCGGCGGTCTACTCATCGGCCGATTATCTTTCAAAACTGGGTTTTGATATAGTCACGATCGGCACGAGGGGCGGGAAACTGGACATCGGCGGACTGGAGGCCGCTGTCAACGAGCGTACCATACTCGTGAGCCTGATGACGGTTAATAACGAGACCGGAGCCAGGTATGACGTCGCCGCCGCGTTCGCAACTGCAAAAAGGATCAATCCGGCGGTAGTTACGCATACTGACGCGGTACAGGCATTCATGAAGACCGGAGAAAGCGTTCTCTCATGCAGGCCTGATCTAGCAACGGTCAGTTCTCACAAGATATTCGGTCCCAAAGGCGTCGGCGCACTTTTCGTCTCGGGTGATGTCATTAGATCGAAAAAGATCGTTCCTCTTTTCCACGGAGGAAATCAGGAGTCCGGATTCAGATCCGGTACGGAGAATCTTCCCGGGATAGCTGCTTTTGCGGAGGCCGCGGAATTCTGCAGTGAGCAGTTCGTTTCAATGTCATGCACCGTAAATGAATGCGTATCGGCCCTTGAAAGAAGACTGTCCACTGACGGAAGACTGAGTACCGTCAGGATAAACAGACCGGAAGGCGGCAGCGTCGACGGTATAATCAGTCTGACGGTACCGGGAATAAGGAGCGAAGTAATGCTGAGATTTCTCTCCGGAAAAGGGATCTGCGTGTCGAGCGGATCAGCTTGTTCATCCAGATCCAAAGAACCGAGCAGGGCGCTTCTGGCCTTCGGACTGGACAGGAGAAGCGCGGATTCCACGATCCGCGTCAGCCTTTCCGGATTCAACACTCCGGTGGAGATGGAGACTTTCTGCGATGCCCTTGCCGAAGGGATCGCAAGTCTGTCAAAAGTGCGCTGAAAGTCCGTCGTGACGCTGACTGCCATGATGAACGCTGTCACGGATCAGCGGACGGAAGATTTCCGTATGTTATTTTGAATACGAGGAGAAAAAATGAGTTTTAAAGAGACTTTCGTTTCCATATACAGAGACAAGATCCACCGCGAAGGCGCGGACAGACTGCTGGAATATCTGATGTCCCCGGCCAGCGATTTTTTCACCGCGCCGGCAAGCACCAGATTTCACGGCGCTCATGACGGCGGGCTCGTTGAGCACAGCCTAATCGTTTACGACTGCCTTGTAGACTATCTTTCAAGGGAAAGAGTGAAAAAGCTCTACGGTATGGATTATTCGGATGAGACTGTGGCGATCGCCGCTCTGCTCCATGACGTATGCAAGATAAATGTATACAAAAAGTCCATGAGGAACGTAAAGGATGAGACAGGGAAATGGACCTCGGTCCCGTATTACGAATTCGAGGACGACCTTCCGTACGGGCACGGAGAGAAATCCGTTTACATCATTTCCGGGTATATGAAGCTGACCCGCGAGGAAGCCTTCGCCATAAGATACCATATGGGCTTTTCGGGGAACGACGATGTGAGGAACGTCGGGGACTCTTTTGAGATGTTCCCGCTATCGTTTGCTCTCAACACTGCGGATTCCGAAGCTTCGTTCTATATGGAGAAAAGGTGACCGCCGGTAAGAGGCAGGATCATTCTTTAGCATGCGAAAAACCAAATCAGGACCTTTGCGGATTCGATCCGCAAAGGTCCTGATTTTCTTATTGTTCAACAGCCTTTTAAGAGTCAGTAAACGGCCGGCCATTTCGTAATACGGCGTTATTGTTTGTCCGGAGCATGCTCATTCGAACCGTCGGCACGGGGCGCGCCAGGGGCTTCGTCCGCTTTAACGGGACCTGCGGGACGGATCTGGGCCTGAAGTCTGGCGGCCTTCTTCGCCTTTTTCTTTTTACCGTGCGAGACCAGCAGAATGATGACCAGAACGATCACTGCTATGGGAATAAGGATCGGGAGCAGAGCCACCAGGATAATGACAAAATACTCGCCGAATGTCTGAAGTCCTTTCAGAGAGGCGTTTAACGCGATCATTATCCTGTCCCCGAACGAGGAACTTACGGAGGGGGTATCGGCGATGTCAGCGACTTCATTGATCTGGACAGAAACGGTAGCGTATGAGATCAGCGAGTCATATTTCTTGAGCTTTCCGGTGAGGGTTTCTATCTCGTATACGGTATTCTCAAGTGCGTCGTTCAGCGCGACTATGTCGTCGATCCTTTCCGCTTCCTCAAGGAGCGCAAGAAGTCTGTCCTCCTTCGTTCTTAGCGCGGAAAGACGGGCTTCGATATCGAAATAATCGTCTGTAATGTCGCGGTTGTTCTCGGAGCGGTTTACCACGCTTCCGACATTTTCTGTGTCGCTGAGCATGTCGAAATACTTGTCTACAGGGACTCTCGCGGTGTAGCTTGCGCTTCTGCTCTTCTGATTCGTCCTGATGTCCGCCGATTCGACATACCCGCCGTATTTGGTGATTATCTCGTTGAACCGGCTGCATGACTCTTCAAACTGGGTCGTCTGAAAAACGAATGAGGACGAGAAGACGACCTTTCTTCCGCCGGTCAGTGTTTCGGTAGCGGATGACTGTCCTGTCTTTTCATCCCTGCCGTTGGACAGTTCGATCGGTGCTGAACCGTTGTTTGCTCCGTCGTTATAAAGATCAGAAGACGAATAGTTTCCGGAAGAGTGCGAGAATGCGGAACAAGAGACCATGAAAACACACAGAAGAAGTGCTATGATGGCTGTGACAGATCTGACAGATTTCATTTTTTCTCCTCCGATTTCATTTTTTCCTTGCCGTTTTCTTCTTTCTTTTCGTCAGTCCCGCCGGGGACGTCTTTCGGGTCGGGATCTGCCTTTTCCTCCTTGGTGTCAAAATTGCCGAGTCCGGTCAGGGGTCTTGTGGCCGGGTTCTTCAGGAGCAGGAACAAAACGATGAAGATCACCAGCGCCGCGATAACTATGATCCCGGCGCGGAAAAGGTTTCTGTCGGTGAACATTATAGCAGAGATCCCGAGGATCCCGCAGATCGCGTAAAGGATCCGCACGCTCTGCTTGTGCCCGAAGCCCATGTCGACCAGTCTGTGATGAATGTGCTTGCGGTCTCCGGAAAACGGGTTCTTTCCGTGAAAGATACGCCTGAAGAATGCGAGAATAGTATCTAGGAGCGGCAGTCCGAATACTATGAACGGTATCATGAAAGCCAGCATCGTATGAAGTTTGAATACTCCGCTGATCGACAGTATCGAAAAGGCGTATCCGAGGAACAGAGCTCCGGAATCGCCCAGGAATATTTTAGCTGGGTTGGTATTGAACGGCAGGAAACCTATGCAGCATCCGGCTATTATACCGGTCAGGATTGCGAACTGCGGCTCCGCGAAGAGCAGGGCGATGGTGAACAGCGATACCGAGCATATTGCGGAAACTCCGCACGCGAGTCCGTCCAGTCCGTCGATCAGATTGATCGCGTTTGTCATCCCGACGATCCAGATGATCGTGATGGGAATAGACATGAAGCCGAAATCGATCTGGGTACCGAAGAGATTTATGTGTTCGATCTTTATGTTCTCAAAAACGGCAATTCCGGCCGCGAGGAGCTGAAAGATCAGTTTGATCCATGGATTCAGACTCTTTTTGTCGTCAAGGATACCGATAAAAACGAGAAGCGCTCCTCCTGCCCAGATTGAGATCAGGGTCCCGCTGATTTCGCAGGATACCAGAGTGGTCAGGAAGAATGAAATGAATATTGCCAGACCGCCGATTCTCGGAATCGGAATCTGGTGCATGCGCCTGTCGTCGCGCGGAACGTCGATGGCACCAATCTTATATGCCAGGACACGGACAATAGGAGTCAGTGAAAAAGACAGCAGTCCTGCGCACTGAACGGAAACTATTCCGAATATTATCTGCTGCAAAAGCATCCCTGTACTCTCCTTAGATGATAAAGCCGACTTTGCGCTTGACTTTGGAAAGAGTCTTTCTCGCGGAATATGAGGCTTCTTCCGCTCCGCGCTTCATAACGGACTCGAGAAAGCCCTTGTCTGAACTGTATTTGGCAAACATCTCCTGAACCGGCGCGAGCGAATCGGCGCATACTTCTCCGACTGCCGCCTTGAACTCGGCATATCCCATGCCGCTGAATTCGTTCTCGGTCTCCTCCACGGTCTTTCCGGTGAAAGCGCAATAGATGGTAATAAGATTGTTTATCCCGTCTTTCCCTTCGGCGAACCTGATCTCGGAACCGCTGTCCGTAACGGCTCTCCTGAACTTGCGTATTATCGTGTCCTTAGTGTCGAGGATACGGACGACCGCGTTCTCGTTGCTGTCCGATTTGCTCATCTTCTTTTCGGGTTCCGCAAGAGACATTATCTTGTGTCCGGTCTTTATGATGGACGGTTCCGGGACGACGAAGGTGTCGGAATATATGGTGTTGAATCTGATCGCTATGTCTCTGGCAAGTTCAACATGCTGTTTCTGATCGGCACCCACGGGGACCATCTCCGTCTGATACAGCAGGATGTCGGCGGCCATTAGCGAAGGGTATGTGAAAAGGCCGGCGTTGATGTTCTGTGCGTTTTTTGCGCTCTTGTCCTTGAACTGCGTCATCCTTGACAGTTCGCCGAACATCGTGTAGCAGTCGAGTATCCATGCGAGCTCCGCATGAGCCGGCACATGGCTCTGAACGAATACCGTATTCTTGTCCGGGTCGAGTCCGCAGGCCAGATAGAGGGCGAGCGTATCGTAGGTCCTTTTCCTCAGTTCTGCCGGTACCTGCCTGACTGTGATCGAATGGAGATCGACCACGCAGTAGTAGCATTTGTACTCGTCTGAAAAACCGGAGAAGTTCTTGATCGCTCCGAGATAGTTGCCGATTGTTAGATTCCCCGAAGGCTGGACTCCGGAAAACACGACTTTTCTTCCGTCTTGCATTGTATTATTCCTCAAATTTAAAGATGATTTTTTTCTGGACCGCCGGAACCGGATCCGGCCGGCATCCGCTGCCGAGAATAACTCAGAGACTCTTTTTGATCGCTTTGACCCCGGCGACTATCTGCTCTTCGCTCGGAGTGGCATATGTGATCCTGAACGAGTCGGACGGGGCGTTCTGATCCGCATTGAATGCGGTCCCCGGAACTACGGCGACCTTGTTGGATATTGCCCGTTTGACAAATTCCGTGAGATCGGTTCCTGCGGGAAGAGTGCACCACACGAAAAGACCGCCCTGAGGTCTCGTGAATTTTATGGTATCGCCGACTTCGGAATCGAGAGTCTCCAGCATCAGCGAACATTTGCGGCGGTACAGCGCCCTTATCCCGTCAATGTGCTCGTCCAGATCGTATTCCTTGATAAATCTGTGCGTCATGATCTGGAAGAACATGTTCGTGTGAACGTCTTCGACCTGCTTGGCCACGACCATTTTCTGGACCAGGGTGTTCGGCGCGCATACGTATCCGACTCTCATGCCCGCGGAAAGGATCTTGGAAAAAGAAGAGCAGTATATAACTATTCCGTCTTCGTCGAACGACTTGATTGTCGGGATCTCCTCGCCGGCGAAACGTAGCTCTCCGTAAGGGTTGTCCTCAAGAATGATAAGACCGTATTTTTTGGCCAAAGCGTAAACGGCGCGTCGCTTTTCCTCGCTTGTGGTGATTCCGGCGGGATTCTGGAACGTGGGGATCAGATATATCATCTTTGCCCGCGGATTGTCCTTTATAGCGGATTCAAGAAGAGGGATGTTAATGCCGTCGTCATCAAGCGGCACGCCCACTGTCTTCATGCCGTTCGATCTGAAAGCGTTCAGCGCGCCGATAAACGAGGGATTTTCGGAGATTACGGTGTCACCTTCGTTGCACAGGACCTTGCACGCGAGTTCTATGCCCTGCTGTCCGCCGGTCACGACGATCGTGCTGTCGAAATCTCTTCCGATGCCGAATTTGTTCCTGAGACGGGCGCTAATGTCTTCACGCAGGGCCGGATAGCCCTCCGTGATACCGTACTGGAGCGCGTTTATGGGATCCTCGCGGAAGATATCCCCTGCAAGCTTTGCCATGGCTTCCGTCGGAAAAGATTCCGGCGCGGGATTTCCCGCTGAAAAAGAAATTATCGACGGGTCTGTGAGGCTCTTGAATATCTCTCTTATGGCAGAAGGCTTCATGACCTTCATTTTTTCTGAAATCTGGTAATCCATTGCAGTTCCTTTCCGCTTTTGAATTTACATAATTTTATCATAAACGGCCTGCAAACACAAGAGCCGTACGGAGCCCGGTCCGGCAGGCCGGCGGGTGAGACAGGGAAGACGACCGTGTCTTTCGTATTCCTGTACTGCAGGAGTCTATACGGTCTTTCCCGCGGATCCCTTGCCAAAAAACGACCCGGGTATGTGACAGTATCCGCCCGGATTCTTATCCAGATACTTCTGGTGGTATTCTTCCGCGCGGTGGAAGCATTCCAGAGGCAGGAGCTCGACGGCAAGTTTGGTACCAGCGGTTTTTTCGTGTCTGCGGTATACGGACTCGATCTCCGGCAGCAGACTTTCATCATTATAATATATACCGGTCCTGTACTGTACACCGCTGTCCTCACCCTGCCTGTTTACCGAAAGCGGATCGATGACCGTGAAGAAGAGATCCAGGATCCGGCTCAGAGAAATGATACTCTCGTCATATTCTATTCTGAGAGTCTCTGCATGGCCGCTGTTATCACAGACCTCCCGGTAACTTGGCGCGCCGCCAGGCCCGTTTGCGTAACCGACTTCAGTTTCCAGTACTCCTTCAAACTGGTCAAAAAACTTCTGCATGCCCCAGAAGCATCCGCCGGCAAGATATATGGTCCGTTTTTTCATGGCAGTGTTCCTCTTTCACTTTTCTTTACATTTTATTATATATATAGACCAATATTGATTCTTCGTCAATACCGCGGCGGCCATTTGCTGCAGAGCAAAGCGTCAAAATAAGCTGTCTGGCAATGTTCACAAAAAGCCGAGCGCGATGTAACGAAAAATTTGTGAATTATTTTTTTTGAAAAAACCGGACTTGACAAAGAAAAAGCTTGCATATGATTATCGTTTATGGTAAAATAGTCAGGCTTGATATGCGATGAAGCGAGAGGTTGCCGCCTTTGAGCGGGTAATTTTCGCGGAGTATGTCCGATATTTTAACCGGGCGACACAAAAATAAGTACAATGCTTATTCAAATCCCGGGGTTTCCGAGGCCTTTCAGTCTTGGAAAATCCGGATTTTTGTAAGGAAGCGTTTGAAACGCACGGAACAGTGTACAGTGTCCTCCACCAGAATCAAGCAAGCCCGGTACAAGCCAGGTTCCGGGCCAAAAATCAGAAACAGGAGGAAAACACATGGCAGTCAAGGAGAAAATCAGAGTCAGGCTCAAGAGTTACGATCACACCCTTGTCGATGCTGCGGCAGCAAGAATAGTTGAAGCAGCCAAGAGAAACGGTGCGACTGTATCCGGCCCCATCCCGCTTCCCACCGAGAAGGAGATCATCACGATCCTCCGCGCGGTGCACAAGTACAAGGACAGCCGTGAGCAGTTCGAAACTCGCACTCACAAGCGTCTGATTGACATCATCAAGCCGTCCCAGAAGACCGTTGAGGCTCTTATGGCGCTTGAAATCCCCGCCGGCGTCGATATGGAAGTCAAGCTTTGATCGGCGCAGACAAAATGATCTAAACCGAAGGGTTTCGGTTCCGATCGGTCAAGTTGGCATAATCGGTCATCCGATAATCCAAATATGTCAACCAATAACCAAGTAGGAGGAAAAATGAAAAAAGGTCTTATCGGAAAGAAAATCGGTATGACGCAGATTTTCGACGAAGTCGGAAACGTTGTTCCGGTTACAGTGATCGAAGCAGGTCCGTGCACCGTCATCCAGAAGAAAACGGTCGAGAATGACGGATACGACGCAGTCCAGCTCGGTTTCATGGACATTAAGGAAAAGCAGATTACAAAACCTGAGTCCGGCCATTTCAAGAAAGCAGGCATCACCGCGAAGAGGCATCTCAAGGAATTCCGTCTTGATGACATTTCCGGTCTTAATGTGGGCGACATCATATCTGTCGATACCTTCGCCGCTGGCGACAAGGTCGACGTAACCGGTATGACGAAGGGCCACGGTTACACCGGAGCGATCAAGAGATGGAATCTTCACAAGCTGCCGGCAACACACGGTGTCGGACCTATCCACCGTCAGTCCGGTTCAATGGGTGTCATCGACCCCGCCAGGATCTTCAAGAACAAGAAGATGGCCGGCCAGTACGGTAACGAGAAAGTGACCGTTCTCAACCTTGACGTAGTAAAGATCGACGCGGAAAAGAACATCATCGCCATAAAAGGCGCCGTCCCCGGTGCCCGCGGCGGTATAGTTTTCATCCGCGATACAGTAAAAGCATAAGCGGAAGGAGGAATAGCAATGCCTAATCTGAAAGTAGTAGATATGAGCGGCAAAGAAGTCGGCGAGATCACCTTGTCTGACAAGGTATTCGGAGCTGAAGTGAATGACGCGGTCCTCCACGCAGCAGTCAGAGCTTATCTGATGAACCAGAGACAGGGAACACAGTCCACCCTGACGCGCACCGAAGTATCGGGCGGCGGAAAGAAACCCTGGAGACAGAAGGGAACAGGACGCGCAAGACAGGGCAGCACAAGAGCACCCCAGTGGACACACGGCGGCGTAGCTCTCGGACCCAAGCCGCGCAGCTATCGCACAGACCTCAACAAGAAGACTCGCAGAGTTGCTCTGTTCAGTGCACTCTCCTCAAAGGTCGCCGACGGCGATATGATCGTCATCGACAGCATTACCACCGAAGAGTACAAGACCAGGACGATGGTCAAGATGCTTGAGGCGGTCGGCGCAACGAGAAAGGCTCTCGTAGTGCTTGCCGACAACGACAACAAGGTCGTTCGCAGCTTCTCCAACATCGAAGGGGTCGTCACTGCACAGTACAATACGATAAACGCTTACGACATACTCAATTGCGATAAGCTCGTCGTTGCACGCTCCGCGGCAGAAAAAATCGAGGAGGTTTACGCAAAATGAGGACAGCACAGGATATCATTCTTGCACCGATCATCACAGAAGCGAGCATGGATATGACATCCGCCAAGAAGTACGTTTTCAAAGTGCTTCCTGACGCGACCAAGCCCGAGATCGCCAAGGCGGTCGAGGAACTCTTCAAAGTCGAAGTAGCTTCTGTTAATACCATCAATATGAAAAGAAAGCCGAAGAGACTCAGATATCAGCCCGGTTTCACTTCCGCCTGGAAAAAGGCTATAGTGACTCTTAAGGAATCTTCAAAGACCATCGAGTTCTTCGACGGCATGAACTGATGAGGCGGGAGGTAAATACTGATGGCAACTATCAAATATAAACCCACGACTCCTGCAAGACGCAACATGACGGTTCCAAGCTTCGAAGAGATTACGAAGTTCACACCCGAAAAGAGTCTCATTAAAATCAAAAAGAAGCATTCTGGCCGCAACAGCTACGGCAGGATAACCGTTCGCCACAAGGGCGGCGGAAACAAGAAGAAGTACAGGATCATCGACTACCGCAGGAACACCAATGAAGGACCCGCGAAGGTGATCGGCATCGAGTACGATCCCAACAGGACCGCGTACATAGCTCTTCTTGAATATGAAGACGGAACAAAGAGCTATATCATCGCTCCCCTCGGACTCAAGGACGGGGATGTGGTATATTCCTCCGCTTCCGCGGACATCAAACCCGGCAACACTCTTCCTATAGAGAATATTCCGGTCGGTACGTTCATCAACAACATCGAACTGTATCCCGGCAAGGGCGGACAGCTCGTTCGTTCAGCCGGCTGCGCAGCTCAGCTGATGGCAAAAGAAACCGGACAGGCTCAGGTCCGTCTTCCTTCCGGCGAAGTCCGTATCGTAAGGCTCGACTGCAAAGCCACGATCGGTCAGATCGGCAACATTGAGCATGATACGATCAAAGTTGGAAAAGCAGGCAAGACCAGACATCGCGGCATCCGTCCCACGGTCCGCGGCTCCGTCATGAACCCCTGCGATCACCCGCACGGCGGCGGCGAGGGACGCGCTCCCATCGGCCGTCCTTCTCCTGTAACTCCTTGGGGCAAGCCCACCAACGGTTATAAGACGAGAAAGAAGAAGAGCCGTACCGAAAAAATGATCGTAAAGCACAGAAATAGCAAATAAGGAGGGAATGATAAATGTCAAGAAGCCTGAAAAAGCCGCCTTTTGTCGAGGCTAAGCTTTATTCCCGGATCGTTGCCATGAATGAGAAGAACGAAAAGAAAGTTCTCAAGACATGGTCACGTGCATCTACCATATTCCCGGAATTTGTCGGCCATACGATCGCAGTGTATGACGGAAGAAAACATGTTCCGGTTTACGTTACAGAGGAAATGATCGGTCACAAGCTCGGCGAGTTCGCCCCCACCCGTCTTTTCCGCGGTCATTCGGGTTCCAAGACCTCGAATACCTCTAAGTAAGGGAGGAGACATAAACAATGGAAGCAAGAGCTTATCTTAAATATGCGCGCATTTCTCCGCGCAAGGTAAAGATCGTCCTTGACCTAATAAGAGGGAAGGATACCACCACTGCAATGGCTATTCTCAAGAATACCCCCAAGGCAGCGTCGGAGTATCTCATCAAACTTCTTAACAGTGCGATATCCAATGCGGAGCACAACTTCAACATGAATGTGTCTGATCTGTATGTTTCAGAGTGTTTCGTATGTCCGGGCCCGACTCTCAAGAGGATCATGCCGAGAGCCCAGGGCAGAGCAGACAGGATACTCAAGAGAACGAGCCATGTTACGATGGCAGTCAAAGAAAGAACTGAGTAAGGAGGGTAAACCACTAAATGGGTCAGAAGGTAAATCCGCACGGTTTGCGTGTAGGTGTTATTAAAGATTGGGATTCCAGATGGTTCGAGAGCGACGAGAAATTCGGTGATACTCTCGTATCTGACTACAATCTCAGAAAATATCTCAAGAAGACTCTTCAGCAGGCTGGCGTTCCGAAGATCGAGATCGAGCGCGACCGCGAAAGAGTAAGAGTGTTCATCCACTGTGCTAAGCCCGGTATGGTTATCGGCCGCGGCGGCACGGAGATAGAAAAGCTTAGGGTTTCCCTTGAAAAGATGGTCGGCAGACCGGTGGCCGTCAATGTCATCGAAGTAAGACAGCCCGACCTCAACGCTCAGCTCGTTGCCGAGAGCATAGCTTCCCAGCTCGAGAGAAGGATCGCCTTCCGCCGCGCTATGAAGCAGGCTATAGGAAGAACAATGAGACTCGGCGCAAAGGGTATCAAGATCTCGGTCAGCGGACGTCTCGGCGGCGCTGAAATCGCGAGAACCGAGCACTATCACGAGGGCACGATTCCGCTTCAGACAATCAGAGCCGACATTGAGTACGGTTTCTGGGAAGCCAATACCACATATGGTAAAATCGGCGTGAAGGTATGGATATACAAGGGCGAGATCCTTGCCGACGTATCCAGAAATTCTGAGTCGAACTACAACCGTCGCGCAAGAGGCGATGACCGTTCGCGCAGAGATCACGACCGCCCCCGCAGAAACAGAGGAGAAGGGAGCAATAGATAAATGTTAATGCCTAAAAGAGTTAAGTACAGACGCGTTCATCGCGGAAGACTTACAGGTAAGGCAATGCGCGGCAACACGATCAGCAACGGAACATACGGCCTGATCGCTGTCGAGCCCGCTTGGATCACCAGCAACCAGATCGAGGCAGCCCGTATTGCTATGACCCGTTACGTAAAACGTGGCGGTAAAGTATGGATTAAGATTTTCCCGGACAAGCCTATAACCGAGAAACCCGCTGAAACTCGTATGGGTTCCGGTAAAGGTTCCCCCGAGTACTGGGTCGCAGTCGTTAAACCCGGACGCGTTCTCTTTGAGATGGACGGTGTTACCGAGGAAGATGCAAAAGAAGCTATGCGTCTTGCTGGACACAAGCTTCCCATCAAGACAAAGTTCGTGACCCGTGAACAGCTCAGCAATGATAACGGGGAGGTATGAGCATGAAAGCGAAAGAAATCAGAGAAATGACAGCTGATGAGCTTAACGCTAAGCTCAAGGAGCTTAAGGACGAGCTTTTCCACCTCCGTTTCCAGCACGCAATCAATCAGCTTGACAACCCTAACAAGCTGGTCGAGTGCAAGCGCGACATCGCCCGCGTGCTGACGATCCTTCAAGAGAAGAATGCATAAGGAGGAATGAGTCATGAGTGAAGCAACTGAACGCAATCTTAGGAAAACACGTGTCGGACGCGTTGTAAGCAATAAAATGGACAAGACCATTGTCGTTGCCATCGAGGATAACGTAAAGCATCCCGAGTACGGCAAGATCATCAAGCATACGGCAAAGATCCACGCACACGATGAGAATAATGTTTGCGGTATCGGCGACAAGGTTAGCGTAATGGAAACCAGGCCGCTCTCCAAGACGAAGAGATGGCGTCTCGTTTCAATTATCGAGAAAGCAAAATAATAAGTAGGTACGTTTAACATCGTATTGAATAAGGAGGAAGACCTATGATACAGCAACAGACGATCATGAAGGTCGCTGACAATACCGGCGCCAAGGAAATGATGTGCATCCGTGTGCTCGGCGGTTCCGGCAGGCGTTATGCGAATATCGGCGACGTAGTGGTCTGTGCAGTGAAGAAGGCAGCGCCCGGCGGACTCGTGAAAAAAGGCGAGGTCGTGCGTGCGGTCGTCGTAAGGACGGTCAAAGGCATCAAGCGCGCGGACGGGTCCAACGTCAAATTTGACGAAAACGCTGCAGTTATAATAAAAGACGACAAAACTCCCCGCGGGACCCGTATTTTTGGTCCTGTGGCAAGAGAGCTCAGAGAGAAAGACTATCTTAAGATCCTTTCTCTTGCTCCTGAAGTACTGTAAGGAGGAGAATGATTATGAGCAACACACTTCATGTCAAGAAGGATGATACAGTAATCGTTATCTCCGGTGACGACAAGGGCAAGAAGGGCAAGGTACTCGAGGTATCGCCCAAGGAGAAAAAGGTCATAGTCGAGGGCATCAACCGCGTTCAGAAGCATACAAGGCCGAGAAGGCAGGGCGATGTCGGCGGAATAATCACCGTTGACGGTCCGATGTACGCTTCCAAGGTGCAGCTTTTCTGCTCCAAGTGCGGCAAGGGCGTCCGCGCAAAGTATGTGATCGAGAACGGAACCAAGAAACGCGTCTGCGCCAAGTGCGGCGCCGAGCTTTGATGGGAGGGCTGAAGAATGGCTAGACTCAAGGACTATTACAAGCAGGAAGTCGCTCCCGCTCTCATGAAGAAGTTCGAATACAAGAGCGTTATGCAGATCCCCAAGATCGACAAGGTCGTCGTCAACATCGGTGCAGGTGACGCCAAGGAAAACGCAAAAGTGATCGACAGCATTATGAGCGATCTTTCGATAATCACCGCTCAGCATGCAGTTCCCACTTATGCGAAGAAATCCGTGGCTAACTTCAAGCTCCGTGCCGGAATGAAGATCGGCGCAAAGGTGACTCTGAGAGGCGAACGTATGTACGAGTTCATCGACAGACTGTTCAACCTCGCTCTCCCGCGTGTCCGTGACTTCAAGGGCATCAACCCCAACGCGTTCGACGGACGCGGCAACTATTCACTCGGTCTGAAGGAACAGTTGATTTTCCCGGAAATTGAGTATGAGAAGGTCGACAAGATCCGCGGTATGGATATAGCCTTCGTGACTACCGCGAATACCGATGAAGAGGCAAAAGAGCTGCTCACTCTCATGGGCGCTCCGTTTGCCAAATAAGGAGGGAAGATCAGATGGCAAAGACCGCAATGAAACTCAAACAGCAGAGAAAGCAGAAGTTCTCCACTCGTGAGTACAACCGCTGCAAGATCTGCGGACGTCCGCACGGTTACCTGCGTAAATACGGTATCTGCCGTATTTGCTTCAGAGTCCTCGCGCACAAGGGCGAGATCCCCGGCGTAAGGAAGGCCAGCTGGTAATCCGTCCGGAACGCGGAAACACAAATAGAGATAAATAATCTCCAATCTATCGGAAGGAAAGCGTAATACGCTTTAACCACTGATTCTGTGCCGGTCTTCGGGACCGGCGGCAAGAAAAATGCTTGCATAGGAGGATAATTGTTATGCAAATGTCAGATGTTATTGCCGATATGCTCACCAGGATCCGCAATGCAAACGATGCAAAGCACGATACTGTTGACATCCCGGCATCCAATATGAAGAAGGCCATTGCCGACATCCTTCAGACCGAAGGCTACATCAAGAGCTATCAGGTAATCGAGGACGGCAAGCAGGGAATTATCAGAGTCACCCTCAAGTACGGTAAGGGCAAGACCAAGGTCATCCGCGGCATCCGCAGAGTATCCAAGCCCGGCCTCCGTATTTATTCCAGCTGCGAGGACATGCCCAAAGTCATGAACGGACTGGGCATCGCGATCGTTTCCACATCAAAAGGTATCATGACGGACAAGAGCGCTCGCCGCGAGAATATCGGCGGTGAAGTGCTTGCCTTCGTATGGTGATCCGGGCGGGAGGAGTAGAGAAATGTCAAGAATTGGTATTAAGCCGATAACTGTTCCCGCAGGTGTCGACGTCAAAACTGAAGGCAATGTCATCACGGTAAAAGGTCCGCTCGGGACCCTCAGCAGAGAGCTCCATCCCAAAATGGCCCTCAAGGTCGAGAACGGCACCATTTCGGTAGAGCGCCCCTCCGATGAGAAAGAGGACAAGTCGCTTCACGGTCTTACCCGCACGCTCGTCAACAACATGGTCGACGGTGTGACCAAGGGCTTTTCCAAGACTCTCGAGATCAACGGAGTCGGTTACAAGGCTCAGAAGCAGGGCACTACCCTCACGCTCAGCCTTGGCTATTCCCATCCGATCATATTCGAGGAGAAGGACGGGATCACATTTGAGGTTCCGAACCCCAACACCATAATCGTCAAGGGAATAGACAGGCAGGCTGTCGGATCGGTCGCAGCGCAGATCCGAATCAAGAGACCTCCGGAACCCTACCTTGGAAAAGGTATCAGGTACTCCGGCGAGCATGTCAGACGCAAGACCGGTAAGGCCGGCAAATGATGAAAGGAGTGGAATGAGATGGTATCCAGGAAAGACAGTAATGCTCAGCGCATAAAGCGTCATAAAAGAGTCAGAGCAAAGATCTCCGGAACAGCAGAATGCCCGCGTCTGTCAGTATACCGTTCAACGAACAACATCATCGCGCAGATAATCGATGATGCGGAAGGCAAGACGCTCGTAGCAGCATCCACCCTTGAAGCTTCGTTTGAAGGTCACGGCGGAAACAAGGAAGCGGCCAGAAAAGTTGGCAAGATCATAGCTGAAAGAGCAAAAGACAAGGGAATCACCAAGGTCGTTTTCGACCGCGGCGGCTACCTTTACCACGGACGTGTATCGGAATTGGCAGAAGGAGCCCGCGAAGGCGGACTCGAGTTCTGAGCCAAGCATTACGGCGTCAGCCGTTTCCGGTTTATACACTGTTTGAAAATAATATTTTTGAACATTAATTAAGGAGAATCACATGGCTAAGAAATTTGATCCGGCAACTCTGGATCTTCAGGAAAGAAACGTCAGGATTAACCGTGTTTCTAAAACCGTTAAAGGTGGTCGAGTAAGCCGTTTCGCAGCAATCATGGTGGTCGGCGATGGCAACGGACATGTGGGCTGCGGCCTGGGCAAGGCAGCTGAGACTCCCGAAGCTATCCGCAAGGGAATCGAAGATGCGAAGAAGAATATGATAGAAGTTTCCCTCAAGGGTTCGACGATCCCTCACGAAGTGATCGGCGAGTTTGGAGCGGGGAGAGTTCTCCTGAAGCCGGCTGCTCCCGGTACAGGAATCATCGCGGGCGGTGCGGTCCGTACCGTTCTCGAAATGGCAGGCATTAAGAACATCCGTGCTAAATGTCTGAGGTCCAGCAATCCCACCAACGTTGTAAAGGCTACGATCGAGGGTCTCCGCTCTCTTCGCACAGCCGAAGAAGTTGCTCAAATCCGTGAGATCAGTGTTGAGAAAGTCAAAGGTTGAGGAGGTAAGTTGAAATGTCAGAAACTGCAAAATGCAAAGTAGTGCTTACCAAGAGCCTGATCGGCGCTAAACCCGCACAGAAGAAAACAGCTGATTCTCTCGGTCTCAAGAGACCAGGCGACAGCATTATTTGCAACTGTGACTCAGCTCTCCAGGGCAAGGTCAAGAAGATCGAGCACCTTGTCAGAGTTGAGAACGTATGATAGTAAGGAGGAAAAACAATGAAACTCCATGAGCTTTCGCCTGCAGAGGGTTCCAGCACCAAGGCATGGCGCAAAGGCAGAGGCCCCGGTTCCGGCAACGGAAAGACCGGCGGACGCGGCCACAAGGGTCAGAATGCACGCAGCGGCGGCGGTGTGCGTCTTGGATTTGAAGGCGGTCAGCTCCCGCTGTACCGCAAGCTTCCCAAGAGAGGCTTCAACAACAAGTTCGGCAAAGAGTACGCTCAGGTCAATATCGGTGTTCTCGATGCTGCTTTTGAGAACGGAAGCGAGATAGATCTCGCGGTCCTTCGCGAAAAGGGAATAATCAAAAACGAAAAAGACGGTCTCAAGGTTCTTGGTAACGGTGCTATTACCAAACAATTTACCGTTCGTGCGAAAGTCTTTTCAGCATCTGCCAAGGAAAAAATAGAAGCAGCTGGCGGAAAGACTGAGGTGGTATAAGTGATTCAGACATTAAGAAACGCGTGGAAAACACCGGAGCTTCGTGCAAAGCTTCTGTTTACGCTTTTGATTATTGTCCTTTACCGTCTCGGCGCGGTTATTCCGATGCCGTTCGTAAACGGACAGCTCCTCTCGACATTCCTTACCACACAGACAGACGGTTCGCTGTTCCAGTACCTGAACATACTGTCCGGTGAAGCGTTTTCCAGAGCGACGCTGTTCGCACTTTCGATCTCCCCGTATATTACCGCATCCATAGTCATGCAGCTTCTTACCATAGCGATTCCCGCTTTGGAAAGAATGCAGAAGGAAGGCGAGGACGGGAGAAAAAAGATCAACCAGATCACCCGTTATGTAACCGTCGGACTCGGTCTTGTAATGAGTTTCGGTTACTATCAGTTCCTTAGGAACAACAACTATTCGTCAGAGATCCTCACCGAAAGAGGAAGATCGGTGTTCGGCGCCATAGTCATTATTTCGGTCTATGTCGCAGGTTCATCGCTGATTATGTGGCTCGCTGAGAAGATCAATGAGAGCGGTATCGGCAACGGTATTTCCATAATCCTTTTTGCCAACATCGTGTCCAGCCTTCCCAACATCGTGTTCTCACTGATCAACCTTGCCTCTCAGGGTACGGTCTCCGGGATTCTGATCCTTGTATTCGGCATCGTGCTGTCTCTCGTGACGATCTACTTCGTCGTGTTCATGACGAACAGCGAACGCAGGCTGCCGGTCCAGTATGCGAAGAGAGTTGTCGGCCGCAAGATGTACGGCGGTCAGAACACCAATCTTCCAATCAGTATCAATATGAACGGAGTTATGCCCATCATATTCGCCAACGCGATCGTTTCCATCCCCACCACGATAATGATCTTCTTCTCGATTCAGGAAGGCAGTTTCTGGGACGGACTCCGCAAGGCTCTGAATTATACCTCTCCGGTATACTGGGTAGTCAACTTCCTTCTTATAATCGCTTTCGCATACTTCTATGTCGCGATCTCGTTCAATCCTGTAGAAGTAGCCAACAACCTTAAAAAGAACGGCGGGTTCATTCCCGGTATCAGACCCGGCAAGCCGACCTCCGACTATATCAAGAAGATCCTAAACAAGGTCACTCTTATCGGAGCTCTGTTCCTCGGCATCGTTGCCGTCGTTCCGCTTATCCTTGCAAGCTTCGTGCCGAATCTCAGCGGATTTGCTTTCGGCGGATCGTCACTGCTCATCGTTGTCGGTGTCATCCTCGAGACGCAGCGCGAGATCGAGGCTCAGCTGACAATGCGCCACTACAAGGGATTCCTTGAGTGACCGAGGTGAAGGGTATGAATCTCATATTCTTGGGCGCTCCCGGCGCAGGAAAAGGGACGCAGGCTGAGATTGTATCGGAAAGGTTCGGGATACCTGCTATCTCGACCGGAGCGATAATCAGGGAAGCGATTAAGACAAAGACTCCAATGGGTATCGCGGCGCGCGAGTACACGGATGTCGGCGCGCTCGTACCCGATGATATCGTCATCGGCATCATCAAGGAAAGACTTCAGCAGGATGACTGCAATAACGGTTTTATCCTTGACGGGTTTCCGAGAACTGTACCTCAGGCCGAAGCGCTCGAAAAAATGGGCGTTATCATCGACATTGTGGTCAGTATCGAGGTAGCTGACGAAGATATCGTAAAACGCATGTCAGGACGCAGAGTCTGTGACAGCTGCGGCGCATCATATCACGTGGTCTACAAACCGTCCAAAGACGGGGAGAACTGCGAGAAGTGCGGCAACAAGCTGTCCGTCAGACGCGACGATATGCCGGAAGTGGTTTTGAGCCGTCTCGCAACATATCATGAGCAGACAGAACCGCTCAAGGACTTTTATGCGTCGCGCGGTGTTCTGAAGATTGTCCAGGGGCAGGAAGAACTGGCCGATACGACCAGGCTCACTGCCGAGGCAATCGGGAATCCTGAGGCATAAGTATGATAATATTGAAGAATGCAGAGCAGATCGAATGCATGAAGGCTGCCGGCAGGATAACCGGTGAGGCCCTTGCGGCAGCCGGAGAAGCGGTCAAACCGGGCATCTCGACATACGAACTGGATACGATCATACGGAAGTATATCGAAAAGTGCGGCGCCAGGCCGTCCTTTCTGGGGTATGACGGGTTCCCGGGATCAGCTTGCATAAGCGTCAATGATCAGGTCATACACGGGATACCGTCGCGGGAAACTGTCCTTAAAGACGGAGATATAGTGAAGATCGACGTCGGGGCATATTACCGAGGGTATCACGGCGACAGTGCGAATACATTTCCGGTGGGAAATGTTTCAGAAGAGGCACAGCGTCTTATAGACGTTACCCGAGAGAGTTTTTACCGCGGAGTCAGCGCGATCAAGAAGGGTGCCAGAATAGGCGATATCGGATCCGCGATCGACTCGCACGTAAAGGAGAACGGTTTTTCGGTCGTCCGGAGATATATCGGACACGGGGTCGGAAAAGAACTTCATGAAGACCCCGAAGTGCCGAATTTCGGGACCCCGGGACGCGGACCCAGGCTTTATTCCGGAATGGTAATTGCGATAGAGCCCATGGTCAATGCGGGTTCTTACGAGGTTAAGGAACTCAAGGACGGATGGACGGTCGTGACTTGCGACGGAAGTCTTTCCGCTCATTATGAACATACTGTCGCGATAACGTCGAACGGCGTTATTCTGATGACTGACGTTTCGCAGTCAAAAATATGAGGATGGTGATATTATGCCGAAGGATGATGTGATTGATTTTGAGGGAGTCGTCGTTGAAGCGCTGCCTAACGCAACGTTCAAGGTCAAGCTTCCCAACGGACATATCGTTACCGGCCATATCTCGGGCAAGCTCAGGATGAATTACATCCGCATAGTTCCCGGCGATAAGGTGACCATAGAGGTCTCGGTGTACGATCTGACCAAAGGACGCATTACATGGCGTTCGAAGTAAGAAACGATTTGAAAGGAATGGTATAGACAACATGAAAGTAAGACCTTCCGTTAAGAAGATATGCGACAAATGTAAAATCATCAAAAGAAAAGGTGTTGTCATGGTAATCTGTGAGAACCCCAACCATAAGCAGAAGCAGGGCTGACGCTCTCTTCTTCACAACAGCGGGCAACCGCAAATCCAAATAGAGAGGTGAAAAGATTTAATGGCTCGTATAGCTGGTGTTGATATTCCCAATCAGAAGCGTATTGAGATCGCACTTACCTACATTTACGGTATCGGTCTTACAAGCGCGCGCAACATTCTTAAGAAGACAGGGATCAATCCCGATACACGCGCGAAGGATCTGACTGAGGATGAGGTCGCAAAGCTCCGTGACGAGATCGACGAGAATTATACAGTCGAAGGCGATCTTCGCCGTAACGTGAGTCTCGATATCAAGAGCATGGTCGAGATCAACTGCTATCGCGGAAGAATGCACAAGCGCGGACTTCCCGTGAGAGGACAGCGCACAAAGACCAATGCAAGAACCAGAAAAGGTCCTGCTAAGACAATCGCTAACAAGAAGAAGTAAAGGAGTGAGTTAAGCTAATGGCAAAAGCAACCGCCAAAAAGGTCGGAAAGAAGCGTCGCGAGCGCAAGAATATTGAAAGAGGCACAGCTCACATCTCTTCGACCTTCAATAATACAATCATTACAATCACCGATGTAGCCGGCAATGCTGTTTCCTGGGCATCCGCAGGCGAACTCGGATTCAAAGGCTCCAGGAAGTCCACTCCGTATGCGGCACAGATGGCAGCGGAGAGTGCTGCGAAAGCTGCTATGGATCACGGAATGAAGCTCGTGGATGTTTATGTTAAAGGTCCCGGCTCCGGACGTGAGGCAGCTATCCGTGCGCTTCAGGCTGCAGGTCTTGATATCAGCATCATCCGTGATGTGACTCCTATTCCTCACAACGGATGCAGACCGCCTAAGCGCAGACGCGTATAATTACAGGAGGTAAACGTAACATGGCAGTAAATCATGATCCTATTTTGAAGAGATGCAGAGCTCTGGGCATCAGCCCCACTGTTCTCGGATACGATAAATCTTCAAACAGGAATCCCGGCGCGGACAGAAGAAGAAAGATATCCAAGTACGGGACTCAGCTTAAAGAAAAGCAGAAAGTAAAATTCATTTACGGAGTACTGGAGATTCAGTTCTACAATTATTACGAGATGGCGACCAAAAAGGAAGGCATCACCGGTGAGAACCTTCTCAAGATCCTCGAGAGCCGTCTTGACAATGTCGTCTGGAGAATGGGACTTGCTTCCACCCGCCGTGAGGCAAGGCAGCTTGTAAACCATGCTCATTTCACAGTCAACGGCAAAAAGGTCAATATCCCGTCATTCCTTGTAAAGCCCGGCGATGTCGTGGCAGTCAAAGAGAAGAGCCGCTCTTCCGAGAAATTCAAAGCGCTGGCCGAGTCTCTTGACACCAGGATCATTCCCAAGTGGCTTGACATGAACAAGGAAACCTTGTCAGCAAAAGTCATTTCTCTCGCTTCCAGAGATGAAATAGATTACGAAGTTGACGAGCAGCTTATAGTTGAGCTTTATTCTAAATAATAACCGCTCCCGTTTCCCCTGTTACCCTTGTGTTTCTGAGAAAAGACAGACCGTATTTACGGGGAGCATCAGTTATTGGTTTACGGATCTCTTCGAACGGAGAGTCCGTATCGGCGATATCATTTTTGCTATAGCGTATATCGTACAATTAGGAGGGTTATTGAATTGATAGAGATAGAAAAGCCCAATATTACTACTGCTGAACTCAGTGATGACGGTAGATACGCGAAATTCGTTGTCGAACCGCTTGAGCGCGGATATGGCACTACGCTCGGGAACGCACTCCGCAGGGTACTGCTGAGTTCTCTTCCGGGAGTAGCAGTTTCGAATATCAAAATAGACGGCGTTCTGCATGAGATCTCCACGATTCCGGGCATCAAAGAGGATGTGACGGAGATCGTTCTCAACGTCAAGGGGATCACTGCAAAACTTCACGGTGTCCAGACAAAGCAGACATTCATAGACAAGATGGGTCCCGGTGAGGTCCTTGCCGGCGACATCAAGCAGGACGCGGAACTGGAAATCCTGAATCCCGAAATGCATCTTGCCACTTTGAGCGATGATACCAGATTCTATATGGAACTCACGATAGACAGCGGCAGAGGATATGTTGCCCAGGACAAGAACAAGGCCAACTATGCCGCCGAGCAGAAAGTCGCGCCCCTCGGCACGATATTCACCGATTCCATCTATACTCCGGTATACAATGTCAAATATGAAGTTGAAGACACCAGAGTCGGAAACATCACCGACTACGATAAGCTGACTATGGAGATACACACAAACGGAACTATCTCCGCAAAGGAAGCCATATCGCTGGCGGCCAAGATACTCAACGAGCATCTCAATTTGTTTGTGGATCTTTCGGATGAAGCAAAGAATACAGAATTTATGATTGAGAGCAAGGAAACAGTCAAGGAAAAAGTTCTTGAGATGACCATTGAGGAACTTGACCTGTCTGTACGCAGCTTCAACTGTCTGAAGCGTGCAGGCATCGATACCGTAGAGAGCCTTACCAGCAAAACGGAGGATGAAATGATCCATGTCCGTAATCTCGGTAAGAAGTCACTGGAAGAAGTTATTCAGAAACTTCGCTCGCTCGGCTTGGAACTTCGTAAAGAAGACGAATAATTGCCGTACCAAATTGCAACAAGATAGTTAAAGGAGGGAATTGTAATGCCCGGAACCAGAAAACTGGGAAGAACTACCGCTCATCGCAAGGCAATGCTTCGCGGACTCGTGACATACCTTCTCGAGAACGGATATATAGAGACTACACTGACAAGAGCCAAGGAAGTCAGGTCGCTTGCCGAAAAAATGATCACTCTCGGCAAGAAGAACACCCTTGCTTCCCGCCGTCAGGCGCTTGCTTTCATTACCAAGGAGAGCGTAGTGGTCAAGCTCTTTGACGTGATAGCTCTTCAGTATGCTGACAGAAACGGCGGATACACCCAGATATTCAAACTCGGACCGCGCCGCGGCGACGGAGCTGAAATGGCTCTCATCAGGCTGGTCGACAGTTCTGAAAAGAAGGATAAATAAAAACAAAAAGGAGCCTTTAAAAGGCTCCTTTCTATATTTCCGACCGGTTTAGTTTCGTATTAAAGATCCGACAGAGCGGCACCGATTACCGTTCCGAACTGGGAAAGTTCTGGTATAATAAAGTTGACGTCAAACATTTGACTGAGAGTGTCAAAGATCTTCGGGGCCTGTCTGACCGATGTCAGATTGCCAATGAGCACGATGTCACGGATCTTGTGACTCCTGGCCGCGAAAATCGACATCATGCCGATCGTCTCGAATACCATATTGATTATTCCGAGCGCGATATCGCTCTTGGTCGCGAGATCGCTGACCTTTCCGAAGTTGGAAGCGGTCATGGATCTTGACATAGTCCCGATATCCTTTTTAACGATATCGTCGATCAGAAGATCGATCTTTGAAAGATCCCCGTCCTCGGCGACTGTCTCTATGTGCTTCATCGTGTCCATCCCGATAAGCTGCTTCGAGAGTCCGAGAAGAGTACCGCCTCCGACGCCGGTACCGCCCATGTATTCCGGTTCTTTCCCGGCGGTGGCGTGAACTATCGCGGTTCCGGTGCCCATGCTTACAACTATCGCCTCGTCAAGAGAAGACACATATAGACCGCCGAGCCCGACTGAATGGAATTCGTCTACATGGGTACACTTGAGACCGTAGATGTATTCGTCTGCATACGAACTGCCTACACCGGTTATCATGATCTTTTTTATGTCGCCGATATCAAGTCCGTTCTTTGAAGTGAATTTCCCGAAAGCACCGTACAGAGAGGTGATCGGGTCTGTTGCGCGGACAAATATCGGCATGATGAGTTCGAGAGACGATGCTGTTTTTCTGAACCCGACGATTTTTGTCGTGCTGCCCCCGACATCTATTCCAATTACTACGCTCAACGTGTTGATCCCCTTTCGTTCTGATCATTCGTGAAATAAACCCTGATATATGGTAATTATAGCACAAACCAGATGCTTTTATGCAATAATATTGTGCGGACGGATGCTCCTGCGGGATACCGCCCGTTATATCCCAAGCTTTTTACGGAGGTGAAGCCATCGGGCAGTCTCAGCAGTAAAAAAGTGTTCATCTTTGATATGGACGGAACGATCTATCTCGGGTCCGCCGTTTTTGAAAAAGCGGTCAGATTCATTAAACGTCTGAGGTCCGACGGAAGAAAAGTAGTTTTTTTCACAAACAACTCATCCCACAGCGGCGAATTCTATCTGAAGAAACTGGATCTCATGGGATTCTCCCCGGACCGGGACGAGATTATGACATCGGGAGACGTCACAATCGATTTTTTGAAAAAGAACCGGGAAGGGCGCAGAGTATATCTTCTCGGCAACAGTGAGCTGCGGTCGGATTTCGAAAAAGCCGGCATAGATCTTTCCTGCACTGATCCTTCAGAGGCGGACATCGTGGTGAGCGCATTTGATACGGAACTGGATTACGGAAGACTGACGTTTGCGTGCAGGGCTATAGATCTTGGAGCGGAATTTCTGAGCACGCATCCGGATTTCAGATGTCCCACGGAAGACGGATTCATACCGGACAGCGGTGCCATCTGCGCCGCCATAACTGCCGCGACCGGAGCACGTCCGGTCTTCTTCGGAAAGCCATATGAGCAGACAGTCCTCTTCATAGGGGAACGGACCGGGGCAGAACGGGGAGATATCTGTATCTTCGGAGACCGGCTGTATACCGATATCGCCTTCGGTAAGAAGCATGGGATCACTTCCGTTCTGGTGATGACAGGCGAGACCACTGAGGATGACCTAAAAAATGTTGGTGATGCCCAAAAGCCTGATATCGTGTTTGAGGACATGGGCCGGGCAGAGGAGGATGTGTTCGTGGACTGACGCGGCTTTCAGGAAGCTGAAGCGCTGAATATCCTCGGAGAAGAACCGTAAAGAACGACGATAATCACAATCGCGAGAACGGTGTCCACAAGCATATATGTGCCGTTGTAGAGAAGGCTGTAGAGAACAACAGGCTGTCCTTCCTGAGCGTAAGCGCCCTAGAGCCATATGCCTGAGATGAAGTGGAAGACGAATCTGAAAAAGCAAACGATAAAAGTAGCAAGACCGTAATTGACAAGTTTGTTATATATCTATGTTTCGTAATTGCTTTACGACCAATGGCTGGTCCATTCGTCAAGCTACTGAAACACAATCTCCGTATAATTCAGGTCGGTCATGTGGCCCGCGTTTTACCAGTCTTCGTAAAACTATCCTCTTGACTTTCCTATTTTTCGGCGTTATAATGTGCACGTGAATTATTCAGGGGTGCTCCTTTCACGGTAACGTGTTCGGGGCTGAGACGCGCGCCGTGCGAACCCTTTGACCTGATCCGGATAATACCGGCGTAGGGAGATGAATCGGATTTTTCTTTTTTGGCACGGCATCGTCCGTGCCTTTATTGTTTTTTGGAGGTTATCATGAAAAATAAAACAACGCTCAAACTAGTCACGTCCGCGATGCTTATTACACTAGGAACGGTAATATCGTTCATATGTGAGCTCATTCCTTTTCTCAACCTTCCGTTCGGAGGAACGATAACGGTATGTTCACTTTTACCAATAGTTATTATTTCATGGATGTACGGTCTAAAATGGGGTTTCGGTTCTGCATTCGTCTATTCCGTACTCCAGACGGTGATAGGCCTAAAGACCGTTTCCGCTCTCTTTATCCCGGATAGTGACAGCTATATGGGGCTCGAAGTAGCTATTGTAATCATCCTTATAGACTATATCGCAGCTTTCACGTCGGTAGGTATCAGCGGAGTATTTAGAAAGCTCAAAAGCAAAACGCTTGCGCTCGTTCTCGGTAGTATCTTGGGGACCGTTCTTTGTTATCTTTTCCATGTGCTTTCCGGAGCTGTCTTCTATGGCGCGTGGGCTGAATGGTTCTTTACCGACACTATTGTAAAGGATTGGAGAATTAGCAAGGCAATAATGGAGAATTTCTCTGGAACATCGCTTGCCGTCGTCTACTCATTTATATATAACGGATGTTATATGATTCCTGAGATTATTATTACCGCCGTTGGAGCAGCTGCCGTTTCTGCACTTCCTCAAATCAAAAAAGAGAGGGAGAGCTTGAAGTACGATCAGTGAAGAGATATATGGAATAATCTCCAGATTGTAAAACATCCTTCAAATACAGGTTTCTGGATTTCGCATGGTTTGACTTTTTCCGGTAATGGATATATAATCTCAATAAAGACAAATTATTACTGATTTTAGGAGGATTATACATGGATCTCAATTCTTTGATGCAGTCAATGCTCAGCAGCGACAGCCTGAAGAACATTGAATCGGTGACGGGAACTTCCGAATCCCAAGTTAAAAAAGTTCTTTCATCCGCTCTTCCAAGTCTGCTGGACGGGGCAAAGGCACAGGCGACTAACGAGAAGACGGCGGAGAGCTTCGTCGGCGCGTTGAAGGATCACGCCAAAGTAGACACCAGCGATATTTCTTCATTCTTCTCTGGAATCGATCTTACCGACGGCGGAAAGATAGTCAGCCACCTTCTCGGTTCCGAGAAGACGGCGACCACTAAGAAAGCAGCTTCAAATGCAGGAATCTCGACAAAAAAGACAGGCAACATCCTTTCCGCTGCGGCTCCTCTCCTCATGAGCCTTCTCGGACAGCAGACTTCCTCCAGTTCAGGCAACAATTCATCCGACATCGGCGGACTTATGGGAAGCCTTCTCAGCAATGTAGATATCGGCAGTCTCCTCGGCGGACTTCTGGGCGGTTCTTCCGGCAGTGCTTCGGAGAGCTCAAATGAATCCGGAGGCGGTTTCCTCAGCGGTCTCATGGGACTGTTCGGCAAAAAGAAATGACAAACTGATATGCGGGCAGGCTTCGGCCTGCCCTTTTTCTGTCCAAAAAAAGCGAGCATGCATTCAAAGCATGCCCGCAGGGGGAAAGACTGCTATATGCCCGTTTTATTCTGAACTGAACGGAGCATCAGACCGTCATTCGAAAAAGTCGCTTCCATAGAGGTTTCGCAGTGCTTCGGCAAGGTAGCTGCCGATCTTCTTGGAGCATTCCACGTCCGGATGAACGCCGTCCGTAAATGTGGTCAGTTCCCAGTCTTTCGTTTCGATAACGCTGACGATATCGAATTTCTCGGCTGTTTTGATGATCTCATCGGCAAGAGCTCCCTTTATCGGGATCATGTAGGCGATCGGGACTCCGGGATACATCTCAATAAGGCGTGTCAGCGTCTCTTCCATAGCTGTGCAGAATTCCTCTGACGGGGTCCCGCCGTCATTGCAGCCGTGATTGATGACTATAAGGTCCGGTATCAGCGAATAGTCTATGTCACGCTTAAGGCTGAGTTTTTCCATCGCTATCTTCATCGAACGGAAATAGCCGTGGCTGAGCAGACCGGAAGCGCTGTAGCCGATATAGTACGGGATCGCTCCCAGCTCCTGGCAACACTGATAGGGGAACGCGGCCGTTGCGCTGTTGAAGTCGCTCGATTTGCCGTTGCCCAGTATGGCTATGCCCTCGGTGATGCTGTCGCCGTAGAAGAACACCAGCTTGTTCTGAGGAACTATGCCGCGAAACCTTCCGCCTTCGTCAACATCTATGGATCTCAGAGCAAAACCGATCTCTTCAATCCATTTGCTTTCCATTTCGTGCAGGCCGTCCGCGAATATCCTTACTGCGTGTCTTTCTTTGTCCGGGAGTTCGATCTCCGCCTCGGTGATAAGAACGCGTTCGGGATCCGAACCGTCTACCGATACTGCAATGTAGGGGGTCCCTCTTCTGTCGATCG
>JAGDBK010000052.1 GCA_017959065.1 Clostridia bacterium
CGACATGGAAAATGTTTCGGTCAAGATCGTCCAGTACAATTACAGGACGTTGCTTGCGGAACAAGCCAGAATCGCCTCCCTGATACCGACATTTGAAGGGGAAGCAATCAAAAGAATCACTGGTGTCGGGATCGATGTCAAAGGAAACGCTGTCGCGCTTTACGTCGAAACAGATTATGCGAATGATGCAGACCTCCTCGAGAATGAGGTCGCGGAAAAGATCTCTCGATTTGGTCGGATCACAATTATCGTGAAAAACCAGAAGGATACTGTTGAATAAAAAAGTTTACCAAACCGGCAAGAAAAGCGCCTTGGCAAATCTGATATGTACCCAGTTTCCTGGACACATTGATTTATAATTGAGACTCAACAAGTGGATGCCATTCTGTACTTTACAGGCGGCATCCACTTTGTTTTTGCCTGGATGCGCTCGTTGTGTTCGTGTACATGTCCAGGATCGGGGACAGATAACATTTTCCCCAGGAAAAACTGAACTGGGAGACGTCCGTCGTCCACTTCTCAAGAGGTTTTGTCGTGCTGAAGTCTCTGTTGATGAGGTTGTCTGCAACCTTTCCCACTTCTCCCTGATAGGAATGATACTTTTCCTTCGGACGCTTCCCCTTTAATCCCATGCAGTGCATCAGCCGCTGTACCTTCTTGTGGTTTGCCTTACAACCTCTGTTGATCAACTCATGATGGACTCTCCGGACACCGTACCGACCTTTGTTGCGCTCAAAGATCTCCCTGATCATGCCGGCTGTCTCTTCGTTCCTTCTGGCCACAGCGTCTTCTTTTGAGATCTCGTAGTAGTATGTAGATCGTGACAGTTCCATCGCTTTCAGAAGATATCTCAGCTGATATCCGTTTTCTCTGAGTTCTTTGACGATCGCTGCTTTTTCGCCTTGAGCTGCGCAGCTTCCCTTTCTTCTCTCAAGGCGATCTCTTTTTTTATGACTTCGATCTCCGCCTTGATATACGCATTCTCTGCTCTCAGCCGTACGAGTTCTTCATACTCGGATTCATCGAGCTTTCTTGGATTGTTATAATTGAGTTTCTTCATCTGGGGCTCCTTTGGTGCTCGGCCTTTCTTCAAGCTTACCAGACCATTATACCCCTCTGTTTTATATTTGCGAACCCATTGATATAACAATCCGTCACTGATTCCCGCGTCAAAAGCCACTGACATGACGGATGCTCCTGCAAGCACCTTGGATACCAGTTCCATCCGTTCCTCGGGCCTCCATTCTTTATTCTGCCCTTTGTGTCTCAGAACATCTGGACCATTTGCTTCCTCCATGCGGACCCATCGTCGAATCATGTCGCGGAAGTTTTCCGGATCCTTTATTCCGTCCGGAGTTTCGGGCCACTTTCCTTCCCTGTACAGTTCAACGCATTTCCGTTTGTACTCATAACTGTAACGCATAAAAATATACCCTCCTTACTGGTTGTCCAGTAAAGAGGGTACACATCAAATCGCGGCGGTTTTTTCATGCCTGTCTTTCCCTCACAGGTCGAACACGTACTCCATGAGCGGCGCATGCTGTTCCGCGCCGTACACGTCCCGCTCTCCGATATCTCCCGACGGCAGAGGCCTGACGATCGTCGCTTTCACAGCAAGCGCGTTCGGGAACCAGACGATACTCAAAACGTCTTCCTTCGGGATGCGGTATAAATCAGCGATGACCTGCTCATTGATGACGTTCGCTTCTCTGATCTTTTCATACATCGTTTTGTCCTTCAGCATTACGTCAAACGTCAGTTCATACGGGCCGGAATTCTTGGAACGGATGACGGCAGCGATCTCTCTCAACGCAATTTTCATGATCTTCCTCCCTATTCTCCCAACTTCTCAAAAGAGCATTTGAATAACGATACGGGATCGTTCGTCCTCAGCAGCGCGTAAATGCTGAACACGTAGATCGGACCGACCTTGATGTCAGACGGTGAAAACGGGAATGCCAGATTTCCTGCCGTTGCGATCCGACCCGGGTATCCGTAATGAAGCAGCGTAGATCTCGCGACCGCGCAGACCGCATTGGCGTGCTCCTGGGAATCCGCGACCGCGTCAATGACGATCCCGATTTCGTGTGTTTTCGTTTCCGTCAGGGGCTCCATCTCTCCCATAACGCCGGTCTTCCCGTAAACGATGAAATTCAGCGTATAATCGAAATCCGCTGAAAGATTCGTCGTAGTCCGCTCTTTCAAGCCGGC
>JAGDBK010000008.1 GCA_017959065.1 Clostridia bacterium
CCGCCGTATTCAGGCCGGCTGCCTCTGCTATTATATCGCCGCTGGGTGAGGTCTCATACATTTTCTCAGAAAGCTTCTCTGTATATCTGTCGCAAGTCTCGTACTCGTCAATGAGTCTTCTGACCGAGGAATAGATATCCTGCGCGCTGTTCTTGCATATCATTCCGAGCTCGCCGTCTCCGAGAAGTTCACCGGCGGAAACGAAATCAGTCGAAATGACGGGCTTGAAGAGAGCCTTTGCCTCTTTTATGATCTCGGGCACTCCGTCATATCTGGACGGAACGACGACGATGTCGCAGTCTCTGATATAAGAATAAATGTTCTGCGTCCCGTCTATGAAAAAGATCATGTGCGGAACACCGATCTCCATGATCGAAGAGATCAGTTTATCCTTCTCATCGCCGTTTCCTATTATATACCATCTGAAAGTATAGTCATCGTCGGTAAGCTTCCTGACAGCCGGGATGACCTGGTCGAATCCCTTGTAAAAATCAAGTCTTCCGCACGAAAGGATCCTTCTGCCGGAAAAGAAGCCGTCTTTGAATTCAGGTCCGAGGAGGGCCAGGTCTCTGACTCTCTGCGGATCGAAAGGATACGGCAACATGCAGAGTCTGTCCGACAGTTCAGGACAGGAAGAAGAAAAATCCCTGAAAATGCTTTCTGAAGGCGCTATGATCCTTTTGAACCTTCCGCGGCATTCCCTTACGGTCTGGGCGTCAAAATCTCGCACGGGTCTTTCATATCTGAGCCAGAGGATCTTATTGTCAGATCTGACACGGTAGGCGGTATAAAAGTCGCTCAGATGGCCGAAGCAGGAAAAGACCGCGTCATACCCGGACGCGTCGAACTCCGGAACGTACTTCAGATATCCCGAAAGGAAACGGAGGTCCGGAAACCTGAGAAAATTTTTGTCTTTTTTCGAACGCGCAAGTCCTCGGAGAGTCCTGAAAAAGCTCGCGGGACTCTTCTTTCCGAAATCCCTCATCGCCGCCTTCATGACCGCAGGGTACCCGGAAGCGAAGAATTCGCCGTATCCGGGGGACTCGATGATCCGGATCTTCTCCGGAAGCTCATTCTCAAGCGCTCCGCCTTTCTTTGCTATCAGGACATCGGCATCGTACCTGGAGTAGTCGATTGCGCGCACAAGGGAGAGGAAGGTCCGTGACTCATCCGAAAAATCCATCTGAGGAACGACGAACAGTATCTTGTATTTTTCCATAATTATGTACCGGAAATTAAAAAGATAAATTAGCAATAAAATTGTAAAAAAGGATACCGCGGCTGAATGCACGATATCCTTTCCGTTAAGCGGTATTTGAAACAGAATTATTCAGCGTAAACGCTTACACATTTTCTATCCTTCTTCACATGCTCAAACTTGACTTTTCCGTCAATGAGAGCATACAGCGTATCGTCAGAGCCGATGCCGACGTTCTTGCCGGGATGGATCTTGGTGCCGCGCTGTCTGACAAGTATGTTGCCGGCAAGGACAGCCTGTCCGTCGCCGCGCTTTACGCCGAGCCTCTTGGACTCGCTGTCGCGTCCGTTCTTAGTGGAACCGACACCTTTTTTATGTGCAAAAAACTGCAGACTGATTCTGAACATTTCGGAATTCCTCCTCACTTATTTGGTAGGATCATTTGTAATCGTCGCTTACCTCGACATCGAGATAATCGTAATAATCCTCAAGCATGTCGTTCAACTGGTAATAGTAGCCTTCGATCAGGCCGGACACCGCATATCTCTTCTCCGAGTCCGTTCCGCTGTTTTCAGGAAGGATCGAATGGACCATGACGCGGATATCCGTGGTCTCTTCGTCGATAGTGTACTCAACATTGGTCGCATAAGAGATCTCGACCGTGTTTATTATGAGCATCGTCATCGCCGAGAGCGCGGCGCAGAGGATGTCGTTGCCGGATTCGGCGAAACCGGTATGCCCTTTTTCCTCGAATCCGTAAAAGATGCCGTCCGCGCGGTAAAAAATGACTTTAGTCACGATCAGAAATTGATCTTCTCGATCTGGAGCTTCGTATAGGGCTGTCTGTGACCGATCTTCTTCTTCTCGTTCTTCTTTGCCTTATACTTCATCACATAGATCTTCTTGCCCTTGCCGTTCTTTACGACCTGGGCGTCGACGCTGGCGCCGTCCACGAGCGGACTGCCGACTGTGAAAGCGTCAGACTTTGACACGGCAAGAACGCGGTCAAAAGTGTAGCTGTCGCCTTCCTGAACATCGAGTTTCTCGACAAAAATAATGTCGCCTTCGTTAACCTTGTACTGCTTTCCGCCTGTTTCAATAACTGCAAACACGAAAAGCACCTCTCTTTCATTTATGACTCGCTAAGTCTGGCAGCCGTGAGGCTTTTTGGGGGCCAAACATTATGCGGCAATATATTCTATCACTAAAAGAAAATCATGTCAATGAAAAAATCAAAAAATATATGCAAACCGATAAAATCTTTACGAAATTCCAAAGACAGCGTCTGAAAAACGTGAGTAAGGTCTATGAGTACCCGGGGCACACGCATAAGCGTTGAAATCAGTCAGGAATCTGCTCGATGATACCGATTTTTGAGCAATCGATGTTCTCAAAACCGGGAATATCGCGGAAGACTATTGAATTCTCTCTGAGGCTGTAGTCACCGCTGTCCGCTCCGGCAAATCCGGGATCGGACGTATATCTTATGTTGTCATAGGCAACGACCGTAACAGGATATGTATCATCCGAAAACGGATCTCCGTCTCCGTAAAGCAGATTTCCGGCAATGATTCCGTAGGTCGGTGTTCCAGGGTCGTCCGCACGGGACGGCATGCTTAAGCCTGTCTGCTCAACCATCAGAAGGTTCAGCGGAACGGCAAACCTCTGCATTTCCGAAAGATAGTCAATGTTCGACCTGAGACACTGCCACATGTATCCGTCCGGATAAGTGACTGAGTCGTGCATAAATTCTCTCCCTATGCCGCGTGCGTCCCAGATTATGGGGTATGAAGTGCCCGTAAAGATGTTATTCTCGATCCTGTTATATTTTCCGCCGCCGGCAAGCAGTGCGCAGCCCGCAATGTTTTTCAGTATGTTTCCGTAGCAGCGCTGTCCGGAAAGACAGTCGTCAAGATAGATCGCGTGAGGAGTCCCTCCGAACATCCTGTCTGTCACGTTCTCTATAAAATTATATCGGATTATGTTTTCGGACCAGTCCCATCTCCTGCCGGAGTAAACCGCACCGGCGTCGCTGGTCTGTAAGCAGACGTCGTGAATGTAATTGTATTCGATGACGCTTCCGCCGCAGTTGAATGCTATTCCCTCATGCGGAGCGTTAAAGATCTCGTTATGGGATACCGTAAAACCGTATCCGCTAAGAGTTACCGCGGGATTGTATACCGTATATGTCTGGGAATAATCATGAAGACTGTTGTTGGTCACAACGGAACCGGCGCTCTTAACATCGTTCAGCACCCCTCCTGTCAGAGATATGCATCCCGCTCCCAGTTCGTACATTTCGCAGTTTTTAACGGTAATGAAACTTCCGGTGAGATTTACCGGATATCCGCCCATATCCCTGAAAACGCAGCTGTCAATGATAATGCGCGCGTTTCCGGTATCGCTTCCAGAAAAAATATCAGCCCTTCCGTTTTCAAAAACGAAACCTTCGAAGGATATGTCCGAAACGCCGTTCATCAGGAACCACTGACCTGCGAACTGGGAGAACGAGATCTTTTTGCCGTCAGGTGTTCCGTCCGGATACCAGTAGAGCTTTCCTGACTCCGTGTCCCAGTAGTATTCGCCCGGAGTATCAAGTTCACAGAGAAGATTGTACAGAAAATAATCTACCGGCGCCGCACCCTGAATGCTGAAATAGCCGGTGCCATTAAGAAACAGGAAGACGGATCTTTCCGCGTCGACCGCTGCCGAAGACGGACTGCCCAGGTTGAGCGAATCCCAGTCATAGACCGGATATCCGAAAAATCTGACTTTCTCTTTTGACCAGAGAACAGCCTTTTCTTCGGGAATGACAAGATAGGGACATCCTTCCCCCTCATTGTATCCGGCGGCGGTGTCATATCCTACGTTGGGCCACCTGGAGACGGTCTGCCTCTTGCCGTCAACATAAAGCTCCTGTCTGTATGAATGACATACCCATCCGGTCTGGTATTCAGCGGTATCATCAAGATCCCAGCATCCGGCTTCGGTAAGATCGGCTTCGAGGACCTTCGATCTGGCCTGATCATCCTGAATTATATCTTTTGCCCTGCCGGAGACCGGGCCGAAAAGTGAGGGATCGATGGTAACTGCTCCGTCGAAAACAGCGCCGCCCTTTTGTGCAGAACGGTAGACGACAGGGCCCCCTTCCTCGCCCGAATCTTCGGAAGTAAACTCTGTCTTCGTATTAACCTTGTAAACGCCGGGAGCGAACAAGACCTCGATACCGCCGTCCGGGCTGCCGTTTTCTTTTCTGTAATTACGCACAGCGTTCCGTGCACCTTCAATTGTCGCGAGAGGTGAATCCGCCGTACCGTCACTGCTGTCGTCGCCGTCGGGCGATACATAAAAAGTCATGCCCGCGGGTTTGTCTCCGCTTTCCGGATCGGTTCCGGGAACATCCGGAGCTTCCGTACACGACACGGTGCACAGGCATGAGACTGTGACCAGAAGCGCGGTCAAAGAATATAAAAATCGCTTCATCTCAAGATACGGAGACCGGTCTGCCTGTGTCAGACCCTAATTCGGCAGCAGGGCTCCGGTTCTCCTCCTTTTCAGAATTGACCCGGTGTCATATTCACGGTTCGGAAATAGAATATCAAATTAGAATGATTCTTCTAATTCAGAAATCATATTATTCTAAATGCTTTAAAGGTCAGGGTCTTCAGGCTGGATTCGCACGTACCTGTAATAACATATCTGGTTTCTGCCGTGGGAGGTATCATCCATAAATTCAAAGACCTGCCTGCAGAGCTCCGCCTGGGCTTTTCTCGGAGGAAGCCCCGGATCGGGATCGATTATCTCGGAAAAAGTAACTGTCATCCCGGGCCGTCCGAAAAAAGAAAACAATCCTCTCCGTCTCCGGTAGGTCGTGACCATTGCGACGCAGGGAGCACCTGTCAGAACGGGATAACGGAACGAGGTATCAGGAAATGGACGGATACCGGTGTAAAAAGGCCAGATATGCGCTTCGGGAAATACGGCGACGCAGGATCTTTCACTGATGCGTGTCCCGATAGACCCGATAAAACGGCGTAGCACAGAGGGAGACGAAGGGATCGGAAGGGCTCCGAGCATCATTACGAGATTTTTAATGCCGGGGATCGACACGACATCCGGACCCGCGACGATGTAAGCCCGTCTCGGGAAAGCGGCGAGCGAAGGGATAAAAGCATCCAGTCTCTGAGTGTGATTGCCGTAAAGGAAAAAGCCCCTTCCCTTCAGTTTTCTGACAGCGATCCGGTTCTCGAACCTCAGCCCGAGCCATAACTTTGAAACAAGCCAGACGACGGGAATTGCGACCGCATAGTACACCAGAAAGCTGATAACTCTCCAGAGGACCGAATTTCTTATGTAACGGAAATCAGGATCTATCTCCTTTGTATCTATGTTCGTTCCGGCGAAATCGTCATTTACAGGATCCGAATAGTAAATTACACGTTCATGCTTCACGGTGCATATCTCCGGCATCAATTATCATCTGCTCCATGCGGTCCATACAGCTGTCGTAATCGAACTGTCTTGCGTAGCCCAGATATTTCTCAGAGCAGGCCCGGCGCTCTTCCGGGTGATCAAGCCACCAATCCATCCGTTCGGCAAGGTCCTTCGGATCATTGAAGTGAAACAGATTTCTGCCGGTCAGCGCGAAATAGCGTGTTGCGCTGCGCGGCGAGTCTGCTATCAGCGGGACCCTTCCGCAGGCAATGGCCTCGAGGCAGGCGATGGCCTCTATTTCGATCTCTGCCGGATGGACATAAAGATCCGCGCAGTTGATTATATCTATAAGGGTCTCCCTGTCGTAGAACTTCATTACCGGCATGGGGATTCCCTTTTTCTCGGCGCGCCTGATAATCTTCTCCCTGCGCGGTCCGTCGCCTGCGAATACGAGCTGGATCTCGTCCCTGTGGCGGGAAAGTGCCGCCGCGTCGATAAGTACCTCATGGTTCTTTTCAGGGCCGTACCGTCCGATGAACAGAACGACATATCTTCCCTTGAATTCATCGGGTTTCACCGCTTCTCTGGGCACGAAGCATTTGTTGACCCCGTTCGAGATGACTCTGTGCGGAGTAGGTCCCACTTCTGCTTCGAATGTATCGCAGATGAACTGGGTGGGATAATGGATGAGGTCGCAGTAGCGGTACAGCTTACGGTAGAAAACGCGGTAGGCGATCCTGTTGGCAAGCTGTACATTTTTGAGAAAAAGATGGCCTGTAAGGTTTTCGGCCTGACAGTGGAACCCGGCTGTGATCGGTATGCCTTTTTTCCGTGCGGCTTTAGCGGCGGCTGTACCAAGTGCCAGCGGTATCATTATGTGCACGCGATCCGCCCCTTCAAGAGCGGAATCTATAACGGCGCGGTCCGGACGCGACAGAGCGACTCCGTTTTTCGCCACATATCTGTTGAACGGTCCGACATTCAGCCTCGGAACGACATAGAAACCGCTTTCGCCCTTTCTCTCCGGGTCAGAGCAAACGGTGCGAATGCTGTGACCCCGTTCGCGCAGTGCGCGGATCAGATTCATAGCGGCTATCGTCGTACCGTTGTTTTCTTTTCCCAATACATCGCAAACGACTGTTATAGTCATAAGTCTTTCCTCAGGAATGAATTTAATAGTCGTTGATATAAGGAGGCAAGCCTGCAGTTTTGGAATCATCAGGAGTTTCACTGAAGTCCGTCCGGCTTGCCAGTCGTCATCTTCCGAGCTCTATCATCCTGTCGATAGATCTGCGCGCTTTTTTAAGGATTACCGGAGGAACGGTTATCTCTTCTCCACCCGTTCCGTTAAGAGCGTCAAGTATGTCACCGAGCGATGTGATCCTCATGTCGCCGCAAACGAGGTCATTGGAAACAGGATAGAACTTTTTCCCCGGACATGCACGGCAAAGGTGCTGAACTATGCTTATCTCCGTTCCGATTATGTATTCTCCGGCACTTCCGGACACAGCCTCGTCCATTATCTCTTTCGTTGAACCGACAAAATGGGCCAGACCGACGACATCCTCACCGCATTCCGGATGGACGAGGAATCTCGCCTCAGGATGAAGCTTCATCACCGACCTCGCCGTATCGGCGCTTATGTTGGCATGCCTGGGGCAGGAACCGTCATAAAGTATTATGTCCTTGTCCCTGAATCTGTTCTTGACATATCGCCCCAGATTTCTGTCCGGTATGAAGATAATGCCTTCACTGTCAAGATTCTCCATAATTCTGACAGCCGAGGAGGATGTGACGCAGACATCGCATTCAGCCTTGACCTCAGCAGTCGTATTGATGTAAGCGACGACCGCGTATCCGGGGTGCATTCTTTTCAGCTCCCTGACTTTTTCAGCATCTATGCTGTCCGCCATGGGGCATCCTGCACCCGGGTTGGCCAGGACGACATGCTTTTCGGGAGAGAGGATCTTTACCGTCTCAGCCATAAATCTTACCCCGCAAAGAATTGCGGTCTCACAGTCTATTTTTTTCGCGGCTGCGCTCAGTGCGAACGAATCGCCTGTGAAATCCGAGACCTCCAGAATATCGTCTGACTGATAGCTGTGCGCCAGAATAAAACAGTTTCTTTCGCTTTTGAGTCTCAATATCTCTTTCTGCAGTTCTCTGGTGTTCATTCGGTCTCTCTCTTTCTTGTTTTTTCGGCGGCGGGCAAAGAATGTCAGAGTGAACAGTGACAGTTCCGTGATCAGAAACAGTTGTATTCCTGAGGACATCCATTACCGCAGCATAAAAAAATAGTTCGAATTAGTGAAGTCCGGACAGCCTGATCCTAACCTCCTGAATGATTCTAGAACCTCAATATAAACTGAAAAGAAACTGCGGTAAAACGGCCGGGGCCGGAATCCGGACGTGCCTGATATATACAGATGAGGATTTCTGAAGATATTTGTTTTACAAATTAATGTTTCAGTCCCAAAGACATCAAAAGCAGATCTTATGTCCCGACAAACACGTATCCCTCGGTTGAATAAAAGCTGTCCGGGGTATATAATATACCGAGAGTAATCGATAAATGATAATTCAGGAGTTGAAATGCCATGAACATAGACAGAGATCCAGAAAGAGCGCGCCCTGCGCTCGACGCGCTGTTCAGATTAAAGAAAGCCGCAGTTCTGGGAATAGGAGTTTCCAACATACCGCTGATAGGATTTCTCCGGGAGATAGGGATATCGGTCACCGCATGCGACGCGAAGCCCGAAGACAGCATTCCGCAGCTACAGCAGATAAGAGAGCTGGGAGCAGTGACCTGCTGCGGAGAAGGCTACCTTGAACCTCTGAATGACGGCGGATTTGTCATCTTCCGTACTCCCGGAATGAGACCGGATCTCCCCGAGATCAAAGCTTCTGTTCTAAATGGCAGCGTGCTGTCATCCGAGATGGAGCTCTTTTTCGAGCTCTGCCCGGCAAGGATCATAGGTGTTACAGGAAGCGACGGGAAGACCACGACGACGACAGTCATTGAAAAGATCCTAAGAGAGGAATTCAGCGGCAGAAAAGATGTTAGCGTTTATGTCGGCGGCAACATAGGGACACCGCTCCTTCCGCTCGTGGACCGCATGACGGAAAGAGATTTCGCCGTATGCGAGCTTTCGAGCTTCCAGCTGATGACCATGAATGATTCTCCCGACATCTCCGTCGTGACCAACATCACGCCGAATCATCTCAACTGGCACACCGGCATGGATGAATACATAGCCGCGAAATCCAACATTTTCTCTCACCCCAGGTGCACTAAAGCGATCTTCTGCGGAGACTGCAAAGAGACTCTAAAGCTTTCAGAAGGCCACAACGGAAGGAAGGTCGTATTTTCAGCCCTGACCGTCCCTGACACTTCAGATGCGGTATTTCTTCGGGACGGCATCATAATACTGAGGGAGAAAGGAAAGGAAACTCCGGTCATCTCAGCAAATGACATAATCATTCCGGGCGTCCATAACATCAAGAACTACATGGCGGCGATTGCAGCGACCTCGGAATTCGTATCAGCACAGACCGTGAGAAAAGTGGCCTCGACGTTCGGAGGAGTCGAGCACCGCTGCGAATTCGTGAGAGAGATCAACGGGATAAGATTCTATAACAGCTCGATCGATTCCACCCCGTCCAGGACGGACGTCACCATTTCTTCATTCGGCAGCAGAGTTAATGTCATCGTATGCGGAAGGAACAAGAATCTTGATCTCGGCCCCCTTGCCGAGACGCTGTCCGAAAACGCGAAAGAGGTGTTTCTGACGGGAGAGTCCACTGACGGAGTGCTTGCCGCCGCAGACAGATTCCGTGCCGAACACCCTGACAAGTATTTCCCTGCGGTGCATGTATACGGGGAATTCGATGAAGCTGTAAAAGCTTCCTATTCTCTTTCATCACCCGGGGACACGGTAGTTCTCTCCCCGTCTTTCACCAGTTTCGACAGATTCAGGAGCTATACCGAAAGAGGCAGGATCTTCAAGGAAATAATCAACAGCATTGAGGAGAAAAGGAACAATGGATGAACTTAAAAAGCTGATATCCGACCTGTGCGGTATCTGCACCGTCACCGGTTCCGAGACCGACGCGGATGAAAACGTTCTTCAGATCCGGGATTTCGACAGATATGAGAAGGACAGACTCGGAAACAGATTTCTGTACAGGAACTCAAAAAAGAAAAACGCGCCCTTGATGCTCATAGACGCGCACTTTGACGAAGTCGGCTTCATAGTGACCGAGATACTCGAGAACGGGTTCGTAAGATCCGTTAAAGCAGGATCTCCAGACATGCGGGCAGTCTCCGCAAGCACTGTGACGATATACGGAAAGCAGCCGGTATTCGCGGTCGCTACATCAACTCCGCCTCATCTCAGGACCGGTACGGACAATTCTGTCGTCAAGGAAAGCGAGATGATGTTCGACACCGGACTGTCGGAAGCAAGAGCCAGAGAACTGATCAGGCCCGGAGACCGGGTATGCTTCTCAAAGAAGACAAGAGACCTCAGAAACGGAAGGTTCATGGCGCAGGGACTCGACAACAAGGCCTGCGCGGCGATCGCACTCTATTCGGCCGTATCCGTTCCGACCGATGAAATGGAATACGACGTATGCGTTCTGCTGTCCTCGGGCGAGGAAGGCGGATGCATGGGTGCCGTTCCGGCATCCAAGGAAGTGAAGCCCGACCTTTCAGTCGTCCTCGATGCAGGCTTCGGACGCAACGGTCTTTCCGACACCCCGAGATGCATCGTCATGGGGAAAGGTCCCGCGATCTCATACTCATCAGCATTGGACCGCGCACTGACGGAAAAGATCATCCAGACCGCATCGGATGATTCCCTTCCGCTTCAGGTGATCGTCGAGAATTTCGCTCCGGGCACCAATTCTGAATTCATCCAGCATTTCTCCGGCGTGCCGTCCGCTCTGATAAGTCTTCCTCTTTTCAACATGCACTCTTCGTCTGAGATCGTATCAATACCGGATGCACATGCAACGTCAGATCTGATAATGAAACTAATATGCACCCCTGATCTTTGTGCCGGAGGTGGAAAACAGTGAAAAACATCAGTGAAAACACGGGACTCGCCCTTCTGGAGAAGTTATGCAGCATCATAGCCCCGACCGGATGTGAAAGAAACGTGTCCAGATTCATCGAAGATCTGCTCGCGGACATCGGTGGGGTTACGCTGTCAAGGGACAGCGTAGGCAATCTGTACGCGCTTAAAAAGGGCAACGGAAAGTCCGGGCTCAGGATCATGGTCTCCGCCCACATGGACGAGGTAGGATTCTACATATCCGGTATTGAAGGAGACGGACTGCTTTCGTTCTCGGCTTGCGGAGGCATTACTGATTCTGTGCTCGCAGGCAAAGCCGTCAGCATTATCTCAAATGACGGAGAAACAGTTTCCGGGGTCATCTCGGCAAAGCCGGTGCACCTTCTGTCCGCAAAGGAAAGAGAGGCTTACACTCCGGCTCAGGATCTCAGGATCGATATAGGAGCATCTTCGAAAGAGGATGCCGAAAGATACGTTAAAGTAGGCTCCGCCGGATCATTCGATTCCGACTTCACATATTTCGGAGAAGGATCGATGATTTGCGGTAGGGCGATTGACGACCGCATAGGCTGCGCCATCATGTGCGACCTCATATATGAAATGAAAGACTGCGAACCGGATTTCGACATCTGTTTCGCATTCACCACAAGGGAGGAGATCGGATTCTCCGGCGCCCTGCATGCCGCTGAGTACTTCAGACCGGATCTTGCAATAGTGCTCGAGTCCACCGCAGTCTCCGATCTTGCAGGTGTGCCGGATTCGTCAAAGGTAGCCGTTGCAGGCAACGGCCCGACAGTATCGTTCATGGACAGGGGTACGATTTACAGGGACGAGATCTTCCGTTTTGTACTTGAAACCGCGAAAAAGCGCTGCATCATGATGCAGCCCAAGAAATTCGTATCAGGCGGAAACGATGCCAAATACATTCATCAGGCCAACGGCGGCACAGCCGCTCTCAACATATCTGTTCCGACGAGATATCTTCATTCCGCCTCTTGCGTCATAGCTAAAGAGGATTTCCGGTCCGCCGAGAAGCTGGTCTCCGCGCTGCTGGATACCGATCCGGAAGTCCTTTCGGATCTTATCACGGAGGTGAGAAAATGACAGACATGCTTAAAGAGATGGCGGAGTGCTGTCCGGTCTCCGGAAGAGAAGGCAGACTGCTCAGATACATTAAAAGCAGGCTTGAAAAAGGCGAAGCGTATATCGATGGGATGGGCAATCTTGCCGTGACCGTAAAGGGGCGTGAAAAGCACGAAGGCGGGTCGACGGTTTTTGCCGTCGGATGCGATATCCCGGGATTCTTCGCAACAAGCGTTTCCGAAGACGGAAAAGTCTACTTCTCACCGACTTTCCCGGTCGAGGATCTCTCCGAACTATCCGGAAGGACAGTCGTGTATTCCGGAAAGGAATACAAAATACTGTCCGCTGCAAAAGACGCGGAAAAGACAAGGCTGACAGATCTATATGTCGACGCCGGCGTACCCGGTGCTTCTGAATTCAGACCGGGCACCTGGTTCAGCTTCAGGTCCGATATAAAGGAAGAGGACGGCAAGATTACAGGCATATGCTGTTCGGTACTGTCGCTGGTAAAAACGGTTATCGATGCCGTCAATTCACTGGAGCCTGAATACGACACCGGATTCCTGTTCAGTGTCATGAAAATCCAGGGAGGGCGCGGTCTTGCTTCGCTGGGATACGATTTCGACGTCGGAAGAGCCGTGATCCTCAGGGCTTCAGAGATTAAGAAAGATCATCCCACCGTTCTGGTCAAGGACTGCCGTCTGATCCCTCCGTCAGGTCTTGTAAGGCTGCTCACGGAGGCTGCCGGGAAAGCCGGAGTGCCATACGATGTCTCCGGGATCACCGGAAGAGAATCCGATCTTTCCAACGCTGTCCTGTCAGGCAGAGGTAACAGCGTCATCTCCGTCGTGTTGCCGGCGTCCGGCGTCCTTACCGACAGCGAATCGGTCACGGAATCTTCCCTGCGCGAGCTCAGAGACCTCATTTTAGCCGTATCGGCTGTCTGAAAACAACACCGGGAGTTGAAAATGGCATTTTCTAAGATTATTACGGATATAGCCGAAAAAGCTGACAGAGATCTTCAGGAGGTCTTCAGCGTCATAGACAGGATATCCGAATACAACACTTCAAGAGTCCTTACCGAGTTCAGAAACAGCAAAGTGAGCGATTCCCTTTTCGCCGGAACCACCGGATACGGATATGACGACAAAGGCAGAGACGTCCTTGACAGGATCTTCGCGGATCTTTTCGGCGCCGAATCCGCTTTTGTCAGGCACAACATCGTCTCAGGCACTCACGCGCTGACGATAGCGCTGTTCGGTCTTCTCCGGCCCGGTGACATTTTGCTCTCCGTTACCGGAAAGCCGTACGATACGCTTGAAGGAGTCATCGGATCGTCTGACGGAAACGGTTCCCTGAAGGATTACGGCATAGAATACCGCGAGACTGACGTGCTAACGGAAAAAGGCGTTGATTTTTCCGGGCTTGCCGAAAAGA
>JAGDBK010000053.1 GCA_017959065.1 Clostridia bacterium
AATGACACGGCCGAAGTTACGCCCGGGGAGATCGTGTAAGACCATGGGTAATACCATGGCAGTGGTCGCTGAACCAGGAACAAGAGTCCCCCGCCTCTGCAGGCGGTGGGAGTGTGTCAACTGCATTTTTCAACCAGACTCAAAAGAATACTCTTTAATGGTTCTATGCCGGGTGGATGATTGAATGCAGATACCGTTAAAACCGTATATAAAAAACGCTCTGAGATTCACCGGGGTTTCGTTTACAGGCTCCGGTGAAGGTTCTAATAATTCGTATTGGACTCTTTTCAGCAACATCTCTAGCACACTTTGTTTCAGCAGGAGGATCGAACAATGCTTAAGCGGAACCGCGTGATAGCATCGATAGTAACGGCAGCAATCATTTTTACGGTTATGCCTATGGCCGTATTTGCGGAAGGCAAAACAGGAGAGGAACCTAACGGAGTCAATTATACCACTCCGAAAAATGTAGATGTGATCACAGAATTGATACCCGGTTCCTTTGAAGATTATATAATTGATGCCGGGGACAAAGATGCCCTGTTTGAATCGTATGCCGGAAGGCTGTTCTACGGCAGCGGGACTCCCAGGCTCAGAGGCATCAAGGCTACCGGTGACAGGCTTGAAGACCAGAACAAAACAATCTATGACCATATCAAAAGTGCGGCGGCTGAGATAGCCGCAGGTCTAAGAGGATCGGCCGTCATTGAGATCCCGCTGGAAGAACTTGGTGTCGATCCGGACAAACTGTACACCGCGGAAGATCTGGGACTTGATTACATCTATGACGGGAACACCGGTACATGGAACACCGGTGTCAGCTCCGCCATGATGTCGATGTTCGACTTCGACAGCAGTCTGATAATGAACACTCTTTACGCGGACTGTCCTTATGAACTGTACTGGGCACGTTCGATGTCATTCCCTGTCATTCTGCAGATAGGTCTTTCGGCAACCTATTCAAACGGCGTCTATACCGGGTACGCAAGTTTTAATGAGCCGTTTACTGTGAGAGTATCTGTGGAAAGCAAATATCAGGACAGCAGCGACCCCGAAGGATATACAGCCGACAGTGGGAAAACCGGAGAAGCAGCAGCCGCGGCATCCTATGCAATGACGATAATAGCAGAAGCCGCAGGCATGAGCGACTACGAAAAGCTCGCGTACTATAAAGATAAGATATGTGAGCTCGTAGAATATGACGAATATGCCAGAGATCATTCCAATACTATGGAAGACAGAGGTCCGTGGGCACTGATATATGTTTTTGACCGGGATGACTCGACCAATGTGGTCTGCGAGGGTTACTCGGAAGCGTTCCAGTATCTGTGCGACAATACCGACTTCGATAATGACGAGATATGCGTGTACAGCGTCACGGGAAACATGGGCGGCGGAACCGGCGGCGGAGGCGGACACAAGTGGAACATCATCCACATGGATGACGGATACAACTATATTGCAGATATTACAAATTCCGACGAGGGAAGCTGGGGAGAAAACGGAGAACTGTTCCTTACAGGCATGAACGGCAGTTACAGCAGCGGTTATCAGAAGCATGTCGACCAGTGGACAGAGGAAGAGGATCTCGGCAACGGTACAGTAGTCTATACCACCCATCCTGAAAAATCGATCCAGTTCGTTTACGATGACATCACAAAAACGATCTTCACGGGAGAGGAGCTGACTCTGTCTTCAATAGATTATGCTGAAAGCATCAGCATTGAAACCGATGATGTTGCCCAGCTTGAAGGTATCAGCCTGTTTCTCACCGATAAGATCGGCTTCAGAATCCATGTGCTGATCGATACGGATTACGTCAATGATAACGACTGTATGATTTTCGAATATGAAGGAAATACCGTCAGCCAGCGCGTCGGGGATGCGCTTACTGACACGGAAGCATCATTGGATGATAACCAGAAAATGGTCATTTTCGAACTCCCGCTCACAGCGACTCAGATGACTGTCCCCGTAACGTTCCATATGGTCGTCAGGAACAGATCCGGCGAAGAAATGACGTACTCCGTCAAGTCGTACGCAGCCCGGATCCTGGAAGAAGGAAGCGGTTATTCTGACAGCACGAAACAGCTTGTCGAAGCAATGCTTCACTACGGAGCCTTTGCTCAGCTGTATATGGGTCAGTACACGGACGATCTCGCGAATGAGGGGTATGAGTTTATTTGGGAGGAAAACGATCTCTATGATCTTGCCGGTTATCAGTATGAACTGAGAAACAACAGCGGAAGCAATATTAAACTGAGCTCATCTTCACTGGCGCTGGAGACTGATCTTTCCGTCCGATTCTATTTTGACAAGAGCGAAGGTTACGATTGGGATGATTTCGATATTTCCGCAATCGATCCCGAAGGCAATCCCGTTTCATACTCGACCGAATACGATAACGGCAGATATTATATTATAGTCCGGAATATTAGTCCGCTTTATTTGGGAAAAATGATCCGTCTGACAATAACGGACAACGGCACGCAGGCCGTCGACCTCACTTACGGGCCCCTGAGTTATTGTTACGCTAAAGCCACAGGCTCCGGGTCAGCGGGTATCCGCAATCTTTGCAAGGCTATCTTCAAGTACTATCTAGCTGCCTGCGTTTATGAACAGGCATAATTAATGCAATGAAAGGCAAGAAATATCTGATCCCCGTCTTCATCGCTGCGGGGACGGTAATCGTCCTGTTGCTGTTTTCGGTCATTAACAGAAATCATCCTGCCGACAGTGATGAAAGTGTCACAGATGCATCCTCACTAATTACGGAAACCGCCGCGACGGACAGCGGCGCGGCTGAATCTGATACAGATCCTGCTGAGTCTGTGATTTCAGAAACAGACGATGAAAATCCGGAAGAGGATCCGGGAAAATCCGAAGTTACGTCCGATGCCGAAAGCAGACACAGCGGAGCCGATCCGGTCCCGGCCGGCAACCCAGACACCCTTGACAGCGTGACGGACTTTCCGGGATCTTCAGACGAAGTACCGGAAAATGACGGAACGAGACAGCCGGAAGAGTCCGGAAAAGAAACAACTGCCTCAGCAGGAGAAACGTCAGCACCCGAGTCTGCTTCAGACACAGATACGGAGATTTCCGATACGACTGTTCCACGGAACGGGTCGGACGATCCTGATTTCGGGGACTATCCCGATACCGATACCGGAACCGACGCACAAGGCACGACAGTTCCTGCCAGTGACAGCACAGGACAGGGGATAGAACTGCCCGTCATTCCGTTACGATGAGAGCGGGGACTTGATACTGTCTCTATTATTTAATGAACAGACGCTCAGATCACTGAGAATTGATATCAAAAAGTATTAACTGTTATAAGGGGAGTCGCGTTTTATAATCCGACCCCCTCGTTTCATAAAAAGACACTGTGAACCGGTACTGCGCCGCAGATCAGATAGATTGATTTCTGACCTGCATCACATCCGCATCAGCTGAAAATGTTCTGAGCAGGAGACGATCTGCCGCGACACATGTGATCTTTCTGTTCCGTACTCCATCGTTTCCGCAAGGAGATACCATGCACGATATTGTTAAGAAGGGCAGTCTTGCCGGAAAGCTTTTCAGGAGCCGGCCGTTCAAGGACGGCGAGGAATACCGTTTAACAAAACATTGCATAAGGACAGGCTGCGACGGCGGAGAACTGCTTTTTCACACGCTTACCGGAGAACTGGTGCTTCTGGAGCGCGGCGAATCGTTCATGACCGCGCGAAAAGAACTTGCCAAAAAGGGCTTTATTGTTCCGGCCGGTCAGGATGACTTGCGCCTGGCCGACGAGTTCCGGCATACGGCGGCGCTGATTCCGCCGCCGCAAGACCGCATCGAGAGTTTCACAATTCTGACCACCACCGACTGCAACGCCAGGTGTTATTACTGCTACGAAAAAGGCAGACGGCGCGTAAGTATGTCCGAAGAGACCGCGCTCGATGTCGCCGCCTACGTCTCGGAAGTCTCACGCGGAGGTCCGGTGAGTCTGTCATGGTTCGGAGGAGAACCTCTATATAATATTCCCGCCATTGATCTTATCTGCGGAGAACTGACCAGAAGAGGCGTGACGCTGAAGTCACATATGACAAGCAACGGATACTACCTTACTCCTGAGATCGCCGTTCGGGCGAGGGACGCCTGGAAGCTGGAACACGTACAGATCACCGTCGACGGCACAGAGGACGTCTACAGGCGGACCAAGGCATACACGGAACGCGACGGCAATCCTCTCAAAAGGGTCCTGGATAACGCGGAGAGCGCGATGGATACAGGTATCCGCGTGTTTCTGCGGCTTAATGTGGATGCTTCAAACGCCGAAGATATGAAGGATGCCGTAGACCTGCTCGGCAGACGGTTCAAAGGGCGGGAGAACTGCATGATCCAGATCGCTTTTCTCAGCAGTTTTGCGGACCGCGTTCACGAATTCGAATTCCCGGATGATGCAGTCCGATGTTATTTTTCGCTGCTTGAACGGGCGGCATCTTATGGTCTTAAGTATGACAGGCCTTTTACCAATGACCTTGCGGCCAACCGGTGTATAGCGGACAGCAGCACCTGCGAGGTCATTCTCCCGGACGGCAGACTGGGAAAATGCGAACACTTCAGTGAATCGGAGCTTATAGGCAGCATATACAGCCCGGAACGGGACATGAATATGGTTTCCGCATGGAAGGAAAGAAAAACGGCAGAGGATATGCCTGAATGCGAAAACTGTCCTCTTTACCCGAGATGCATCAATCTGAAAAAATGCGAATGGACCAGAAACGGCTGCCCTGCCTATGTGCGGATGATACGCATCAGAACGCTTGAGGAACAGCTTCTTCAAAAGTACAGTAACTGGAAAACCTCAAACGCGAGGGGGAATACAAGAAATGAAACTGAATGAGGGATGGGTCCTAACCAAACTGCAGGACGAATACGTAGCGGTACCGATCGATGCAAACGCGTGCGATTTTTCAGGGGTGGTCAGATTGAACGAAAGCGGGCGCGATATCTGGGAGGGTCTGGCTCAGGGGCTGACCGAGGACGCCATCGCCCGCTTAATAGTTCAGAAATATGACGGCGTAGACTTGGAAGGTGCCCTGAGAGACGTTCGGGAAGTTACGGATAAACTGGTTTCGGAAGGGATCCTAAAATAGAGCAGGTCCGGCACCCCGAAAAATATCATTCTGGCGTATATCGGGGATGCACTGCCTGGAGCGGAGCACCGCATGTCTGGTCTAATACCTGAAAGCATCACATTGTTCTTTATAATCTGCCGGGAGGCATTACTATAAGCGAAAGGAGAAAAGCAAAGCCTGACCGCTTTGCTGAGGGCAATCGCCGGAGATCGATCCGGTTCCCGGTGCATTTCCCTGAAATCCCCTATGAAAAGACTTACAAAAAAGCAAATGATCATCTTCTCGATCGGACAGCTCGGGTGGTCGACGCTCAGCGGTCTGATCAACGCATGGCTGGTAACATTTTATCTTCCCACACAGGATGATATCAGCGCCGGCGCCACACAGTTCATCACCCCCGGTCTTGTCATACTCGGTTTTTTGACGATCCTCGGTCTTATCACTTCGGCAAGCAGGATATTCGACGCTGTCACGGATCCGCTTATCGCAAGCCTCAGCGACAGAAGCAAGAATAAAAGAGGCAGAAGGATACCGTTCATGCAGTATGCCGCCATACCGCTCTCCGTCGTGACGGTCCTTCTCTTCTGCGCACCTGTAAATGCCATCAGTGCTGTCAATGTCGTCTGGATCGCGGTCTTCATAATCCTTTTCTATCTTTTCATGACGATGTACTGTACTCCTTACAACGCACTTATCTCGGAATTCGGCAAGACGCAGGATGACAGAATGTTCATCTCGACCTCGATATCACTGACATTTTTTGCCGGTACCCTTCTCGCTTACACGCCGTTCGTTTTCTCCGGGATGCTAAAGGGCGCAGTCGATTACAGCTGGAGCTACAGGATATGCTTCATCGCGCTGTCGGTATTCTCATGCATAGCAATGCTCATCCCCACTTTTCTCTTGAAGGAAAGAGAGTTCGTCGATTCCAAGCCTTCGGACTCGAACATGTGGAGATCCCTTGCGGCAACATTCAATAACAAGGATTTCAAGGTGTTCGTAGGTTCAGATATCATGTACTGGATAGGACTCACCCTGTTCCAGACCGGTCTTCCCTTCTTTGTGAAAGTATCGATGGAGCTTGATGAAAGCTACACGATGATATTCATGGGAGGAATGACTGTCCTTTCCGCTGTCTTCTACCCGTTCGTCTCGGGACTTGTGAGAAAGTTCGGGAAGAAAAAGCTTACCGTCATCGGGTTCCTCGGCCTTGCGGTCGCGTACATCATCACCGGCCTGATCAGAATAGTTCCGTTACCCGGAATAGTCTACGGTGTTCTGATCTGCGTTATCGCGGCATTCCCCATGGCCCTTCTCGGAATCATTCCCCAGTCCATCGTTGCCGATGTCGCTGAATCCGACAGTGTCAAAACAGGCGAGAACAGAGAAGGCATGTTCTTCGCTGCACGCACCTTCGCCATGAAATGGGGACAGGCGATAGCGATGCTGGTATTCACTTCACTTGCCATTATAGGTACGACACAGAACCAGAGCCAGAACGAGATCACCGCATCACCGTTCGGCCTGACGCTGGTCGCGTTCTGCGCGGTCGCGTTCTGTACGGTCGGAGCTGTAATACTCACCTTCTACAATGAGAAATCCGTTATGAAGACCATCGCGAAGGACGGAAACAGGTCCGGTGAAGATGATTCCAAAGCTGAAGATGCCGGGGAGAGCAAGGAAAACTCATGAGCGGACTCTTCCATCTGACATATTCATCCGAAGGCGAGACCCGATCGATCGACGGGACTGCCGACAACGGCGATGATCTCGTCCTGTCCGTTTCCGATGACGGAAGGCGCAGGACTGTAAAGATCCGGGCAAATAAGGAGATCGGACTTCTGGAGTTCCGGGAAAGCTGTCCGCAGTGCTTCACTGAAGATGACGGCGACTCGGACGGTACTGTCCATTTTATGAACGGATACCAGTCCTGGACCGACAGCCGCGAGACATATCTCTCGGAAAAGGAAAAAGATGTCAAATCCATGCCCCGGAAGCTCGTCGATGCTTATTCATTCGACAGATACGGCGATGCGTCGTTTTACCCCTACAGGAAAAACATCCTCCACGGATACGACGTATACTACTGCAGAGGAAGGAAAAACGGTTTTATCCTGAATCTCAATTTCAGAAACGCCTATCTGATAATCGAAGCGGACCGCGGCAGCGGAAACGTCACGGTCTCGAGCGACGTGTTCGGTGCGGTTCTGAATGAAGGCGAAGAGTTCACCGTATGCGACTACGCATATGGAGGATCATTTGAGGAGGGACTCTCATTCCTCCGTCAGCATTCGACGGTTAACAGAGCGAGTAAACTATTCGGGTATACATCCTGGTACAACTATTATCAGAATATAAACGAAAGTATAATCTTTAGAGATCTGGAAGCGCTGGACGAAAGATTCAGTCTGTTTCAGATCGATGACGGCTACGAAAAGCATGTCGGCGACTGGCTGACGGTCGACGAACAGAAGTTTCCCAACGGACTGAGACCCATCGTGGAATCGATCCATGCAAGAGGCATGAAAGCCGGTATCTGGCTCGCTCCGTTCGTTGCGGAGGAAAACAGTGAACTGTTCCAGACTCACAGGGACTGGTTCAGGACCGACGACATGGACAGGCCCGTCAAGTGCGGTTCGAACTGGGGCGGTTTTTACGCGCTTGACCTTGAAAACGAAAATGCACTCGATTTTATCGGAAAATGTCTTGCGCATTATTCGGATCTCGGTTTTGACTTTTTCAAACTGGATTTTTTATATGCTTCCAACCTTCCCGAGTATTACGGGATCACGCGCAGCCAGGCGGCTGAAAGAGCTTACTCAGGAATAAGGGATATCCTTAAAGACAAGCTGATCCTCGGATGCGGGGCCACACTTTTCAACTGCATAGGAAAATTCGACTATGTCCGCGTCGGGCCGGATGTGTCTCTTAAATTCGACGATGCCTGGTATATGAAGTTCATGCACCGCGAAAGGATTTCGACAAAGGTAACGCTCCAGAACACCGTCTACAGATCCTTTATGGACGGAACACTTTTCGGGAACGATCCGGACGTCTTTCTCCTCAGAGACGAAAACAACCACCTGACGCCAGGTCAGAAGAAGTCGCTTCTGACCCTGAACGCGCTCTTCGGAAGTGTTATGATGACGTCAGACAACATTTCCGGGTATGATGATGAAAAGCGCGCTCTTCTGTCGGAAGCCATTGACTTATTCGAGAACGCAAGCGTCACAGGCTACAGGAGAAACGGAAGATTCATAGTCATAACCTATACTCTCAGAGGCGCAGAAAAGACCGTCAGATATGATACTGTAAGGGGTGAGCTGATTGACTGACAGGACCGGTTCCGTTTTCGGCAACGAGATCGACAGAAAAACGATCAAAGCCGCCGAAAAATCAAAAATGAAATACATAAAAAAATACGGCGACGATTCCGGATCAAATTACATACTTGGCGCGGAAGACATCGGTACGCTGGACTTCATCGGGGCGAAGAAACTCGTTTTCTCGGAAAACGCCTGCAAATGGGATGACAGGCCGCTGATCGTCGGTAACATTCGGATGGGGTTCGGACACTACCGCATATCGATCGCGATGGCATCGTGCGCCAGAGCTCTCGGATTCACTCCATACTGGCTGGATCTCGCAGGATTCGACGCCACGGGCTCAAAAATGATCGCGGACCAGAACAAGCTGTATTCGATGGGATCAAAGCTTTCCCAAAAATCAAAACTGTTCAATGCTGCCGTTTGGGAGCCGCTGAACAGCGAAGGCTTCAGGAAGCTGACCTATAATGCCAAAGACCAGAAGAATTCCGAGCTTCTGGTGCCCATCCTCTCCTCGATCCCGAAGGATGTGCCGTATATCGCAACTCACGTTTGGCCAAGTCAGGCCGCGGTCCACGCGGGCCTCGTCAATGTAGTGAACGCCATCCCCGACAACTGGCCGATGGCTCTCCACCTCTCGGAAGGCGCGGTACACACCGTCCAGACGCAGTTCGCTTATCTCGGATACAAGACCATGAACGGCTTTTCGGACAGGCCTCTGAAATGCATTCCGGACGGACAGCTTAAGATCACGGGAAGATATGTCGACCATGAACTGCTCGCCGGGCTGGATTCAGATAACGCGAAAAGAGCTGCCAGAGCCAAAGAAGGCAGACCGATGAGATTCCTTTTGACCGTAGGCGGCGCCGGTGCGGGGTATGATCAGTTTCTCGGGATGGTATCCCACCTTATCCCATATGTTAAGGAGAAAAAAGCCGCGCTGTTCATAAACTTCGGTGACCACCGCAATGCTTTCGAACGCTTCCGCGGGGATATCCGTTCAGACTGTCTGAGGGAATTTCAAAATGACTATGCTCTTTTGAAAAAACATGTTCTGGATCTCGACAACTCCGATGCCGAAGGAATATGCGCGATTTTCAACGACGATATCTTCGAAGCGGTTTACTCGACCAATCTGCTCATGCCGAAATGCGACGTGCTTATCACAAAGCCGTCGGAACTGGCCTACTATCCGATACCGAAACTGTTCATGAAGCACATCGGCGGACATGAGGTCTACGGCGCCATCTGTTCCCAGGAGGCGGGAGACGGAACATTTGAATGTCCTGACATTAAAGACGCGAAGATCATGATCGACAGACTGATCACGGAAAAGGATCTGTACTGTCATTTCGTCGAAAGGATAAACATTCTCAAAGCACAGGGAGAATACGACGGAGGATACAACTGCGTCAGACTGGCCGCCGGCATCGGGATCTGATGATCCTCTTCCGACCGCACGGATCAGGACAGGCATACTACTTAGACAAGAATTGGCGTGGCCCCGAGGGACCACGCCAAACCATTTTAATCATTTCGCTTTTAGAATGTTCGGAGCCCGTTTTGCGAAAGCGGGCTTTTTCCTTTTGTCAGAAGGCGATACGCTCTGAGATATACTCGTTAAGACCGTCTATCCTTACGCGATCCTGAGCCATCGTATCGCGGTCCCTGACTGTGACGCAACCGTCATTTTCGGAATCGAAATCATATGTTATGCAGAACGGCGTACCGATCTCGTCCTGTCTGCGGTACCTCTTTCCTATGGAACCGGTCTCATCATAGTCGACGCTGAAGTCCTTCATCAGCTTTTCGAACACGCCGGCAGCACCTTCGGAAAGCTTTTTCGAGAGAGGAAGAACAGCCGCCTTGAACGGTGCAAGCGCCGGATGAAGGTGAAGGACTACACGCGTGTCGTTCTCGCCGATGACTTCCTCATCGTATGCCTCGATAAGGAATGCGAGCGCAACGCGGTCCGCGCCCAGAGAAGGTTCGATAACGTACGGAATGAAGTGCTCGCCGGTAACATCGTCGAAATACTCAAGTGACTCGCCGCTGTGATTTGAATGCTGGCTCAGATCATAGTCCGTTCTGTCTGCCAGACCCCATAATTCGCCCCAGCCGAACGGGAACAGATACTCGAAGTCGGTCGTTGCCTTTGAATAGAAGCAGAGCTCTTCCGCATCGTGGTCACGGAGGCGAAGATTGTCTCTGCCTATGCCGAGACCGTAAAGGAAGTTCGCGCAGTAATCCTTCCAGTAGGCGAACCATTCCAGGTCCGTCCCGGGCTTGCAGAAGAATTCGAGTTCCATCTGCTCAAACTCGCGGGTCCTGAACGTGAAATTGCCCGGAGTTATCTCGTTTCTGAAAGCCTTGCCTATCTGGGCGACTCCGAACGGAAGCTTCTTCCTTGTGGTCCTGGCTATGTTCTTGAAGTTTACGAAAATGCCCTGCGCGGTCTCAGGTCTCAGATACAGTTCGGAACTTGAGTCCTCCGTAACTCCCTGATAAGTCTTGAACATGAGATTGAATTTTCTTATGGGTGTGAAATCGCTTTTTCCGCATGACGGACATACGATCTTTTTCTCGGCAATGTAATCGGACATCTGCTCATTGGTCCATCCTGCGGGATTGATGTCGAGTCCGTTCTCTGCGGCATAGTCTTCAATCAGTTTGTCCGCGCGGTGACGGGTCTTGCAGTTCTTGCAGTCAAGCAGAGGATCGGAAAAACCGCCCACATGTCCGGACGCGACCCAGACTTCCGGATTCATGATGATCGCGCTGTCAAGACCAACGTTGTATCTGGATTCCTGAACGAATTTCTTCCACCACGCGCGCTTGACGTTGTTTTTCAGCTCAACGCCGAGAGGTCCGTAATCCCACGAATTCGCGAGACCGCCGTATATCTCCGAGCCGCTGTAAATGAATCCGCGATTCTTGCACAGCGCAACTATTTTTTCCATCGTTTTCTCTTTGTTGTCCATAACGCAAATACTCCTTAGTGTTTCACGCATCATACGGGATGCGGTAATTGTAGAACTGGTTGATCGCCGCTCTTATATCCGGGATGAAAACCTTTTCTTCCTTCTCGTTGACCGTATATTTTCCCGGATATACAAACTCATAGCATCTGAAAGTTGAATAAGAAAAGATCAGTCCGGCGTTTTTGATCAGAAAATCCGCCGTGAGATTTGTCTCCACATATGGCGATATCTGCGAAAACAGCGTTCCGATCCTGGTCATATTCGAAATGTCGGTAGCTTTTCTCGCAAGCGTCATAATATATTTTATCGTCGTTGATCCCCTCGAGTTGACGCCGTCGGTATACCCGTTGTATCTGAGGATCTTCTCCGCGCCTGTCCCCGAGATCCTGTATGTTCCCTTCTCGATATCGATAAACAGGTCCTGGCTTTCGTCAGTGTAATTCATGTCGCACGGAATATCGAAATCCACTATTCCGATACTGTTAACCACCGCCACGACCTTTTCCACACTGACGCAGACATGGTAATCGATCACAAGGCCTGTTATCGCCTCGACCTTGTGCCGCAGCAGATCCGGACCTCCTGTCATGTAAAGGGAGCCCAATCTTACGTTTCCGACGTCCGAAAGCACGATCATATTGCCGGGAATGTATGTGAACGTAAATTCCTGCCTTTCCTTGTCCACCCGGACGAGGACCATCGAATCAGCTTCAAATGTCCTGTATTTGAACAGTCCTTTTTGCTTCTTCTTGGTGATTTCCGACACTTCCAGCATCCTGTGGAAACTGCTTTTCCAGAGCCACAGAGATGGATCGTAATCGTCAAATCTTGATTCCTGGAGATCGGTCCCTATCAAAAGAACGTTGAAAGAACTGCCGTTTATCTTTTCGGGATCATCGTTTTCGCCGGGCGAAGTCGTCTCAGGCCCAGCAGACGTCTCGCCCGCCACGCCCTGCTGATCGTTTTCCGACCTGGAGATCATGGATCCGGACGCGTATGAGACCGTCAGGTAGGAAAAAATTGAAAATATCACTAGAGAGATCAAAAATGATACCAGAAAATTTCTGAAAGCAGAAAGCAATTGACATCCTCCTTTCATCGGAGAATGACCCGCCGGCATCCCGCCGTAAAGGTCATCTGTAAGCTTTTACGAAGCTTTCTATCCGTTCAAGCGCCTTTGATATATGGTTGACGGAGTACGCATACGATATACGCGCGTTCCCTTCGCCGCATTCCCCGAAAGCATTGCCGGGAACTATGGCGACACCTTTTTCGTACAGAAGTTTCTCGGCAAACTGTTCTGATGTCATTCCAAAGCCGGATATGTTCGGGAAAACGTAGAACGCGCCCTCAGGCTCGAAGCATTCCAGTCCTATGCTTCTCAGCCCCGATACGATATATCTTCTGCGCCTGTCGTACTCATTCTTCATATACTCTATGTCCTCGTCGCCGTTTCTCATGGCTTCGAGGGCGGCATACTGGCACGTGGTCGGAGCGCACATGATCGCGTACTGATGGACCTTGATCATATTGTCCGATATCTCCCGCGGCGCGCAGACATATCCTATCCTCCACCCTGTCATGGCATAAGCTTTTGAAAAACCGCTTGCCACAACCGTGCGCTCTCTCATCCCCTCCAGTGTAGCGATAGAAACATGCTTTCTCCCGAAAGTGAGTTCCGAATAGATCTCATCCGAAAGAACGGCGATATCGGTGTCTCTGAGGACATCTGCGATCGGCTCAAGATCCTCTTCCGTCATGATTGCGCCTGTAGGATTGTTGGGATATGGAAGTATGAGCAGTTTAGTTTTCGGAGTTATTGCCGATCTTAGCTCCTCCGGGGTAAGCTTGAAGCTGTTCTCCTCTCTGGTGCTGATGAGGACCGGTTTCCCTCCGGCAAGCTCGACCAGAGGCTCATAACATACGAAAGCCGGCATCGGGATGATGACTTCGTCGCCGGGCGATACGATCGTACGGATAGAGATATCTATCGCTTCGCTGCCTCCCACGGTAACTATGATCTCATTATCCGGAGAATAAGACAGGCCGAACCGTCTTGCGAGATATGCGGATATCTCGTTTCTGAGCTCCGGTGTCCCGCGGTTTGATGTGTAATATGTCTTCCCTTTTTCCAGACTTTCGATCCCGGCCTCCCTGATGTGCCACGGGGTCTCGAAATCCGGCTGTCCGACTGTGAGGGATATCACATCCTTCATACTCTCCAGAAGATCGAAAAATCTTCTGATTCCCGAAGGACGGATGTCTCTTGCAGCGGGAGAGATTATCCTGCTGTAATCAATCATATGGGCGAATTCCCTCTTTCATCCACCTCACGCGACCCGTAGATGATGCCTTTGTCCTTGTATTTGCAAAGGACGAAATGCGTGGATGTTGAAACGATGGCATCCATCGGAGCTATCTTCTGGGCAACGAACAGGGCGACTTCCTTCATCGTCCTCCCCTCTATCATTACCGCAAGGTCAAAACTGCCGGACATCAGATAAAGGCTCTTAACTTCCGGATAATTGTATATCTTTTCCGCTACCCTGTCAAAGCCCCTGTCTCTCTGAGGAGTGATGCGGAGCTCGATAAGCGCGCTAACGTATTCCCGGTCGGTCTTGTCCCAGTCGATCAGCGCCTGGTAGCCGAGAATGACACCCTGCTTCTCATAGTCATCGATCATTGCCCGGATATCGCCGACCTCCTTGTCGAGCATTACGGACAGCTGCTCGGGAGTGAGTCTGCCGTCCTGTTCGAGCAGTTTAAGAAGTTCAGACATCTTTAATTATCCTCCGCCTGTTTTCGTGAACCGTCGTCACGAACCTTTTCAACTATTCTGTCAAATGATATGCCGTATTTGTCGGTGATGTCCCTCGCATAGCTCTTGCCGTCGGGACGCCGCCTGACTATCCTGAAGCTCCGCTTTCCGTCCTCTATCTCGGCGACCAGTGAATCCACGCCCACACCGCCGAACTCGGCGCTTCTAGAGTTTATCTCGTCCAGTCTTGCGGCAAGTTCATGGAGATGCGTGGAGAATATTCCCCGGCATCCTATAACAGACAGACCCGCAAGCAGATCTTCCGCAATATATGACGCCTCATAGGCTCCGGTGGAAGACAGCAACTCGTCAAGGAGAATCATGCTGTTCCCGTCGACCTTGCTCATTATCTCGGACAGTCTGGAGCATTCCTCACCGAGTCTTCCCTTGTCTATGGTATCCCCGCTTTCGCTCGGAAAATGGGTGTAAAGAGAACTGACGGGACTTATCGTCAGCTCGTCCGCCGGGACAGGCATCCCGAGCTGGGCGAGGATCTGCGACATGCCCACGGCGCAGGTGATCACGGACTTTCCGCCGCGGTTTGGCCCGGTCAGTACGAACAGCCGTCCGCGGTCATCAAAGGAGATATCGTTTTTAACTATCCCAGACTCCGCTCTGAGAGCCACATCGGGGTTGTACAGTCCTCTCGCGGTGAACGCCTTTTCACCGGAAGGCGCGAGTTTCGGAAATGATACGCTGCATCCCTGTTTCTTGAGACTTGATATGAACCGTGCGCCTTTTACTATCAGTTCTATCTCGGGCATTATCCTGAGAAGGAAATCCGTATTCTCGAGAACGTATTCGTTTACTATGCGTTTCCATCCTTTTACGGATGATTTGAATACATCGTTTATCGCCGAATAGAAAGCGTGCGAAAGAGCCATTCTCTGGTTCTCGGTCTGAGACCGGTCGAACGGGACCAAAGGCGCAATGCAGGTATACTCGTCGTTTTTGAAATTGAAACTCAGTATTTTCTCTATGATGTCCCCGGATTTGAAATAGACCGGGTTGATCGAAAGGACTCCAGCGTCCCTGGGCCTGAGCTGGTCGTCCAGATTCACTCCGACGGTGATGCTTTTTATTTCCCTGACTCTTCCGGACAGCTCATTGAGTTTCTCGTTGAGTTCCCGGTAGTAATCGCTTTCGGTCAGAGTCTCGATCGTGTCGATCAGTCTGGCGAAGACATCGCTCCTGACCTTCTCGCGAAGCCCGCGGAATCCGTCCCTGAGCTTTTCTATGCATGAGATATACAGTTCGATTTCTGTTATACTGGTCAGATAGCTTTCCGTGCTTTCGCTCTTCCCGGAGTCTAGTCTCCGCAACTCGATAATGTCGTTGAGTATGGGAAATACGGAAACGAGCGCTTCGCTCAGCTGGGGGATATCGATGACATCCGCAAAGACACCCTGCCGGAACTCGATCGTCCTCGTATCCGTTGAAAAGAACTCCGATACGGAAACGCTCCTGGTGAGTATATAATCCTCAAGCCCGACAGAGGAGATCACATCTTCAGAGATATCCGCCTTCAGTTTCCCCGAATCATGCTCCGCCCTGGATGCGTCGTCCGGATAAAGAAGGCTGTAGCTGTCTTTTATAATCATTTCGTGTTCTTCCTGCTCAATCGATCTTCATCATGACCGGTTTTCCTTCATGGAACACGGTAACGTATCCGAATCCGGCTTCCTTCAGCATTTCATATGCCCTTTTTATGCCGGCTCCGACGTATTTCGTCCCGTGGGTGTCCGATCCGCATGTCACCATCTCGCCGCCGAGTTCGCGGTAGTATTTTACCAGTTCGAAACTCGGAAGGGTCCTGTCGCCGCCGTGCCTCATCGTCGAGGTGTTTATCTCAAGAGATTTGCCGCTCTGGATCATTTTCCTGAAGAATTCGCCTATCGAGGCGTAATGACGCTTGAAATCGATATCTTTTCCGTCTTCGGTGACATATCTGTGCATATATGTGATATGCGCTATGGTATTAATCTGCTTGAAATCGCAGAGCATCGAGAGATATCTCAGACTTGCCTCGAACAGCCGCTCTATGGATTCCTGATCCATCTTCCCGTAATCGTATCCGCAGAAATCCTGCCTTCCGGGAAGGTTGTGAATCGATCCGAGAACATAGTCGAATTTCATTGAGGATATAAGATCGTACACATGGGAAGGATACTCCTCTGCCTGTCCCAGCTCGATGCCGAGGGATATGCGGAGCCTGTCCGAGTACTTTTCTCTTGCAGCCTCTATATCTTTTGCGGCGGATACGGGATCTGCCCGTTCCCCCCACTCGACCACTCCGTTGACCTCATAGTGATCTGTGACGGCCAGTTCCGACATGCCGGCCTTAATGGCTGCCTCGCAAAGGGCGTCTATCTGAGTCGTAGGCTCGTCTCCTACGTCAAATGAGTACTTGGAATGAGAATGGCAGTCTGCGTAATACATAAAAATCACTTCTTTTCCGGGGATCAGAGCAGACCGCTGCAGTACTCGGCGGTGCTCCAGTCCTAAAAATTATTCCACTGTAATTATACCACATCAGTCCCGTCAATAAAAGCCTTTGAGGCAATTTTTGAGAATGCCCGCCGCCTGACGGACCGTAACTGTCTTAAGTGAGAAGCAAAAAAGAAAAAGCCATTCCACGTTTTGCGAAATGGCTGAAAATTGCCGGTGCAACTGTAAGCCGGGTTCTGTAAAAAGACTTTCGTCTTTTCCGCGACCATCTATCTTTGCTGCACGTTACCGTACAGCTCCGGGAATGCTCCCGTGCCACCCGCAGGCATTAGCCGGGCAAGCAAGCCTGCATACGGTGTTGCTTCGGATAGGGTTTACAGGGCTTCACAGTCACCTGCAAAGCCGGTGAGCTCTTACCTCGCCTTTCCACCCTTACTGCGTAGAACCGCAGCGGTATATCTCTGTTGCACTCTCCCGGACAGCGATCCTTTGGGAAAGCTGTCGGCGGACGTTATCCGTTATCCTGCCCTACGAAGCCCGGACTTTCCTCATAATAAAACCTTTCGGCATGATATTACGCGGCCGCGCGTCGCACCGGCAATAAAATTATATTCGTTTCATACCGCCCTGTCAAGAATCGGGCATGCGTCAGTGTTCCGGGACCGCTAAATGATCTGCATACCGTTACCCCGAAAGCGGATCATGTTTCCTGTCAGCGGTCTATCCTCTCCATTACCGGTTTGCCTTCATGAAAAACGGTGATGTACCTGAAGCCTGTATCGGCGAGAAATCCGTAAGTGCTTTTAATTCCGTTTCCTATACCGTAATCGTCTATCCCGTGCGTATCAGAACCGAAAGTCACCATTTCTCCTCCGGTCTCCCTGTAGAGCCGGATAAGTTCATGGCACGGAAGCGTAAGATCGCTGCACACGCACATCGACTGCGTGTTGACCTCGAGAGCCTTGCCGTTCCTGATCATTTTTCTGTACAGTTCCCTGAGCGGTTCATAGTGCTTCCCGAAGTCCATCTCCCTTCCGGCTGCCCTGACGAATTTATGCATATAGTTGAAATGCGCCAGCGAGTTGACCTGAGGGACATCGCAGATCGTCATAAGGTATTTGAGGCTGAGGTCGAACAGGTCCTCGATCTCCTCCTGACTCATGTTCGCATAATCGAAGAAGGCGAAATCCTGTATCCCGGGCATAGTATGTAGTGACCCGAGCGCATAGTCAAACTTGATCTTGGAAAACAGTTCCTCAACGTGTTCCGGGTACTCCTCCGGCTGTCCCAGTTCGACGCCGAACGAGACATGCAGCCTGCCGGCATATTTCTCCTTCGCTGCTTCCACTGCTTCCCTGGCGGCTTCCGGATCGGCCTTTTTCCTGTCTTTTTCCTCAACGATGAGGTTGACCTCATAATGGTCGGTAATGGCTATCTCAGACATACCGGCTGCTACGGCTGCATCGCAGATAGTGTCTATCTGAGCCGACGGGTCGTCCGGCGGGATCTCCTCGATCGAGTAGATCGAATGGATATGGCAGTCCGCGTAGTACATAGTATTCTCTTCCTTTCTCATTTCCCGGAAACTGAACGGATCTGTTCAGCGGTCGATCTCAGTCCAGTTTCTTCATGACCGGCCTTCCTTCATGGAAGACGGTGATATAACGGAACCCCGCTTCCTGAAGAAAAGCATATGTGCTCTTTATGCCGTTGCCGACACCGTAACCGCCGGTGCCGTGAGTATCCGACCCGCATGTCACCATCTCTCCGCCGAGTTCCCTGTAGTAGCGGACCAGTTCATGACTCGGGAAAGTCAGGCCCCTGCATATGGTCAGGCCGGATGTGTTGACCTCGAGCGATTTTCCGGTGCGGATCATCTTTCTGAAAAGTTCCCCGATCGATGAATAGTGTTTCCCGAAGTCGATATCTTTTCCTGCCGCCTTTACGAATCTGTGCATAAACGTACAGTGGGCTATCGCGTTTATCCCGCTGAAATCGCATATCTGCATGAGGTATCCGAGCGTCTCCTCAAACAGGTCCTCGATCTCCTCCCGGCTCATGTCCGTATAATCGTAATAACCGAGATCCGACTTACCGGGAAGACTGTGGAGCGACCCCAGAACATAGTCGAAGCTTACCGATGACAGGAGGTCTCTGATATGGTCGGGGTATTCCTCCGCCTGACCGATCTCGATTCCGAAAGAGACCTGCAGTCTGCCGGCATATTTCTCCTTCGCGGCATTGATATCCTTCCCAGCTGCTGCGGGATCGGCTTTGACGCCGCTTTCCAGAACGGCGTTCACATCGTAATGATCCGTGACGGCGATCTCGTCCATCCCCGCTTTTATGGCAGACTCGCACAAAGCCTCTATCTGGGACGAAGGCACATCAGGGATCTCATCGTAGGAGTATTTTGAATGTGTATGGCAATCCGCGAAATACAATTGATCACTTCCCAATCTGAATCATTATTGAATTGAAAAAAAGCTGTCATGTTGTGCAGGCGCATTTCAGGCGACCGTCACCGGATGCACCCTGAAGCATTCCGGCGCTTCCGGCGAAAAAATCCCCATCTCCTTGATTCGCTGGTCCTGTGATGATATAATACACGCAGAAACAGATTATCTTGGAGGTCAATATGTCCGATAGCAACGAAAACACTTGTACCCATGACTGTTCGACATGCAGCGCGAACTGTTCGTCAAGGCAGCAGGAATCCCTTCTCGAGCCCGCCAACGAGATGTCCGAAATCAAGCACGTGATCGCGGTCGTTTCCGGAAAAGGCGGCGTCGGCAAGTCTCTCGTTTCCTCAATGCTCTCAGTACTGATGCGCAGAAGAGGATACGGGACAGCTCTCCTGGATGCCGATATAACGGGACCGTCCGTTCCCAAATCGCTCGGAGTATCCGGCGAGGTAACGGGAACGGAAAAGGCGATTTTCCCGCTCAAAAGCACAACAGGGATCGAGGTCATGTCGATCAATCTGCTTCTCCAGTCCGAAGACCGTCCGGTAGTATGGCGCGGCCCGGTCATTTCCGGGACGGTGAAACAGTTCTGGACAGACGTGGTCTGGGGAGACATAGATTATATGTTCATCGATATGCCTCCCGGAACGGGAGACGTTCCCCTTACCGTATTCCAGTCTATACCGGTCGACGGGATAATCATTGTCGCAAGTCCTCAGGACCTGGTATCCATGATCGTGAAAAAGGCAGTCAATATGGCGAAACTCATGAACATCCCGATCCTTGGGTTCGTTGAGAACATGAGCTATGCCGTTTGCCCGGACTGCGGCAAAAAGATTGAACTTTTCGGAAAAAGCAATCTTGAGGAAGTCGCCTCGGAATTCGGCACGGAGGTTCTCGCCAGAATACCGCTCGATCCGGCTCTGTCGGCGCTTTGCGATAAAGGAATAATCGAACTGTTTGAAAACAGTTATCTCGATCAGGCGGCGGACAGGATAGAGGAAAAGCTGCCTGTCTGACGGTTTGAAACATACCTCTCCATATTAAGGCGTATCCGCGTGCGGATACGCCTTTTCCGTTTCAGCCATGTCTGAACCCGAGATAACAAAGGCACTATTCAGCCGAAGCCTCGAAGCCGGCCGCTTTGACCGCTTCGATAAGAATCGTATCTGAAATTTCTTCTTTTGACTCCACAGTTGCCTTTTTTGACTTAAGGTCGACTTTGACCTTTTTTACGCCGGGTACGCTGGAAAGTGCCTTTTCAACGGAAGACTGGCAGTGCTCGCACATCATTCCATCGACTGAAAGTGTCTTTTTCATAAAAATCTCCTCGAATATCTGATGAAATACAATATTATAATTTGCCGTTTCAATTATACACTTTTTTGTCTGACAGTGAAACTCCGGCAGCAGAAAAAGCGGTATTCCCACTCGAGAGCAGCAGCCTCAAAAAAATAGAACAAAAACACGTAAAAACACTTTTTAAAGTATGGATTTTTTTATCTGTATAATGTATAATAATTATATTGATTTTAGGAATCTTTTGGGGTGAATGATTGTTAATTTTTTAACAATGTTTCTCTAAAAACTTACATTTCCTTTTAGGAGGCAAGGTTTAATGAAAAAGAAACAGACCACTATTCCCTTTAAGGGGACTCAGGCTCAGGAAGAGAAGCTTGAAAATCTGATCGCTAAGAACAAAGACGTACCCGGCGCTCTTCTTCCCATCCTTCAGGGCGCGCAGGAAATCTACGGCTACCTTCCGAAAGAAGTAATCAGGATCATTGCTTTGAGAATGGACAAATCCATTTCGGAAGTCTACGGCGTAGCTTCCTTCTATTCTCAGTTCAATCTTTCTCCGAAGGGCGAATACGCTATTTCGATTTGTCTGGGTACTGCATGCTATGTCAAGGGATCCGGAAAGATTATGGAAGAATTTGAGAAGGAGCTCGGAATCTCCTCCGGCGAGACCACTCCGGACGGCAAATTCAGCCTCAACGATACCCGCTGCATCGGCGCGTGCGGACTTGCTCCCGTATGCATGATCAACTCTGACGTTTACGGAAGACTCGTTCCCGCCGACGTTAAGAAGATACTCGATAAATACCGCTGAGCGCTGATGCTCCGGTTGCGTGCAATCCGTACGCGTTTTCCGGGGTCCGCACCAGCTTGACACTCTTTGCTTAATCCAGAAATATTACGAAAGGAATTCCACCTAGATTATGAAAACTCTTGAAGAACTCAATGCTGTAAGAGAAAAAATTAAAAACAGAGTTTCCATACAGCGTGACACCGATTCCGGTACAAGGATCGTTGTCGGTATGGCGACCTGTGGTATTGCCGCCGGTGCCACTCCCGTGTTTGAAGCACTGAAAGAGGAAGCAGCCGGAATCAAGGACGGTTCAGTTGAAGTTACTATGACAGGATGCATAGGCATCTGCCAGTTTGAGCCCGTCGTTGAGGTCACCCGTCCCGGGGAAGAAAAGGTCACATATGTGAAGATGACCGCCGAAAAGGCAAAAGAAGTATTTGAAAAGCATGTCATCGGCGGACAGCCTGTCGTGGAGTATTCGCTTACCGACACCAATTTTTACAAGAAGCAGACCCGTGTTGCTCTCAGAAACTGCGGTTTCATCAACCCGGAAGATATAGACGAGTACATCGGTGTAGACGGATATCAGGCACTCGCAAAGGTCATCACGACCATGACTCCCGAAGATGTCATCAAGTGCATCCTTGATTCGGGTCTTCGCGGAAGAGGCGGCGCCGGATTCCCCACCGGCAGAAAATGGGATTTTGCCGCCAAGGTAAAGTCCGACAAGAAATATGTATGCTGCAATGCCGACGAAGGCGACCCCGGAGCGTTCATGGACCGTTCCGTGCTTGAGGGTGATCCCCATGCTGTAATCGAGGCAATGGCAATCGCCGGATACGCAATCGGTTCTGACGAAGGTTACATATACGTAAGGGCCGAGTACCCGATCGCGATCAAGCGTCTCCAGATAGCTATCGATCAGGCTCATGAGTACGGCCTCCTCGGCAAGAACATCTTCGGTACGAATTTCAGTTTCGACATTCAGCTGAGATTCGGCGCAGGCGCGTTCGTCTGCGGAGAAGAGACGGCTCTTATGACCTCAATAGAGGGCAACCGCGGCGAGCCCCGTCCCCGTCCTCCGTTCCCCGCTGTCAAGGGTCTGTTCGGCAAGCCCACGATACTCAACAACGTTGAGACATATGCAAACGTTGCTCAGATCATCAACAAGGGTCCGGAATGGTTCGCTTCGATGGGAACGGAAAAGTCGAAGGGCACCAAGGTGTTCGCTCTCGGCGGAAAGATAAACAAGACCGGACTTGTGGAGATCCCGATGGGCACTACTCTCCGCGAAGTCATCGAAGATATCGGCGGCGGCATCCCGAACGGCAAGAAATTCAAGGCTGCCCAGACAGGCGGTCCTTCAGGCGGATGCATCCCCGCTTCCCTGATAGACACTCCGATGGATTATGAGAGCCTCATAGCGATCGGCTCCATGATGGGTTCCGGCGGTCTTATAGTAATGGACGAAGACACCTGTATGGTCGACATAGCTAAGTTCTTCCTCACATTCACGGTCGACGAATCCTGCGGAAAATGCACTCCCTGCCGCGTCGGCACGATGCGTCTGCTCGAAATACTCAATAAGATAACATCCGGAAACGGCGAGATGGAAGATCTCGACCGTCTTGAAGAGCTCTGCAACTACATCAAGTCCGCATCTCTGTGCGGTCTCGGTCAGACAGCTCCCAACCCCGTTCTTTCAACACTGCGTTATTTCCGTGACGAGTATGAAGCCCATATCCGTGACAAGAAATGTCCTGCGGGCGTCTGCAAAGCCCTTCTGTCATATACTATCGATCCTGAAAAGTGCAAAGGTTGTACTCTCTGCGCACGCAACTGTCCGGCCAGCGCAATTACCGGCACAGTTAAACAGCCTCATGTGATCGATCCTGAAAAGTGCATCAAGTGCGGAGCATGTATGGACAACTGCAAGTTCGGCGCAATTTCCAGAAAGTAATAGGAGGCATATGTAATAATGGAAACTGTAAACATTAAAATAAACGGCCGTGCGTACAGCGTGCCCAAGGACAGCACTGTTCTTGAAGCAGCCAGATATGCCGGTGTTGAGATCCCCACTCTGTGCTATCTCAAAGACATCAATGAAATAGGCGCGTGCCGCATATGTCTCGTTGAAGTGGTCGGAGCGCGCGGACTTGTTACCGCATGTGTATACCCTGTCAATGAAGGCATGGAGATATACACCAACACTCCCAAGGTGAGAGAGTCTAGACGCATGAATCTCGAGCTTCTGCTTTCCGCTCACAACAAACAGTGTCTGTCATGCGTACGTTCCACTTCCTGCGAGCTTCAGAAGCTCTGCCATGAATACGGCGTAGACGAGACTCACTTCCGCGGCGCCATGCCCGAATCCAGCGTTGACGAATCCACCGCGTTCCTCGTCCGCGACAACAGCAAGTGCATTCTCTGCCGCCGCTGTGTTGCAGCATGCCGCAATCTTCAGGAGATCGGCGCGATCGGAACAAATGACCGCGGATTCGATACCCACATCGCTGCCGCCTTTGAAAAGAACCTCGCAGATACCTCCTGCGTCGGATGCGGACAGTGCATCGTCGCCTGCCCCACAGGCGCTCTTCATGAAAAGGACGACACACAGAGAGTTCTTGACGCTCTCGCTGATCCCACCAAACACGTTGCGATCTGCACCGCTCCGTCGATCCGCGCCACAATCGGCGAATGTTTCGATTACGCTCCCGGTACAGATGTCGAGGGCAAGATGGTCGCCGCTCTCAAGCGTCTCGGTTTCAACGGTGTTTACGACATGAACCTCACTGCCGACCTTACGATCGTCGAAGAAGCGACCGAGCTCCTTGAGCGTTTCCAGAACGGCGGTGTCCTTCCGATGATCACATCCTGCTCACCCGGCTGGATCAAGTTCTGCGAGCACTACTTCCCCGATATGACCGAAAACCTTTCGACCTGCAAATCTCCTCAGCAGATGTTCGGCGCAATGTACAAAACATATTACGCGCAGAAGATGGGCATCGATCCTAAGGACATATTCTTCGTATCAGCTATTCCTTGTACGGCCAAAAAGTTTGAAGTGACCCGTCCGGATCAGTCAGCAGCAGGCGTTCCCGATGTTGACGTTGCGATCACGACGCGTGAACTCGGCAGACTCATCAAGACTGCCGGTATAAAGTTCCGCGAACTTCCGGACGAAAAGTTCGACGCTCCGTTCGATATCGGTTCCAGCGCCGGCGCGATCTTCGGAGCTACCGGCGGCGTTATGGAGGCAGCACTCCGTATGGCAGCCGAAGTAATCCTCGGCAAGAAACTCGAAAAGCTTGACTTTGAAGATGTCCGCGGCATAGCAGGAATCAAGAGAGCCACATATAAGCTCGGCGACAAGGTGGTCCGGGTCGCTGTCGCTTCCGGAACATCAAACGCGAAAAAGCTTCTCAATGCCGTCAGATCCGGCGAGGAAAAGGTCGACTTCATCGAAATCATGTGCTGTCCCGGCGGATGCGTAAACGGCGGCGGTCAGCCTACCCAGCCCGCTTCCGTCCGCAACACTATCAATCTGCGTGAAGTCCGCGCCGCTGTTCTTTACAACGACGACAGGAACGCGGATCTCCGCCGTTCTCACGAGAACCCCGCAGTCGATATCATCTACAAGGAATATCTCGGCAAACCGGGAAGCCACAAGGCTCATGAGATCCTGCACACCAGTTATGTGAAACGTGGTCTGTAAGATCTTTATGACCAGGTCAGTGATCAATTGACCATCCAGGCACGCATGTGTTTCTGCCCGATAAGGGTCTGAAACCTGTGCGTGCCTCTTTTTGTCTGACGGTCATCATCCGTCATTGCACCTGCGGGATAGTATCTATGACCCTGCGGCATTCTGGCCTTTGGAAAAAAACGGTCCGGAAGGTCATTTCTGATATGACCGTCCGGACTTTCGATTATTATAAGATTTATTTCAGAAGCGGAATGCTGCATTTGCTGCAGCGGTCGGAACTGACGGGATTCTTGGTCCCGCAACGCACACACGCGATATAAGGAGCTTTTGACTTGTCATACAGTTCGTATGGGAAGGAGAACTGCGGATGGTAACGGAATCTGTCACCAATGTTCAAATAGCTGTATGCCCAGACCTGTGAGCCCTCGTTCTCAGCTATCTTCTTTGTTTTGCCGTCCGTTGTCCTGACCACCGTAATATACTGTGTGATCGACCTGCTGTTTTCCGAATTGCCGTTCTGTGTCACAAGACGGGTCTTTTTGTCAGTAACAACTGCCTCGTATGTGTTTCCGGAACGGTCACGTATAAAACCAATAAGAGCGAACACAAGAAACACGGCAGATATTATACCGCCGTACAGAAGTGCGCTGCCGATTTCCATGCTTCCGCTCGCCAGACTGTAAACGGCAAACCCTATGACCGGGACCGGGGTCAGGATGAGCATGAATATCTTCGCCGCGTTTCTGTTCTTTTTCACCGCGGCCAGTATTTCCGGATTCCTTACCCTGTCGGAGAACCCGGGATATGGGATCCCCTCCCTGATATCACCGCCGCCGGGAAATCCTCCGGCAGTCTCATTCTGATGAACATATCCCGTCTGACTGTAAGTCCTTTCGGACGCCTGAGAATCGGGGCCTGCCGGAGTTCCCTGCTGGGCAGCGCCGCATTTCGTGCAGAATCTTTCCCCTCCGTCTAGCCTGTTTCCGCAGTTTCTGCAATACATCTTCTAATTCTCCGATCGTTATAATAATACTGCCGGATGATCCGGTCATTTTTCGTCATGACATGTCCATCCGGCAGAATTCCTGCGGTCTATTTGTTCTTTGAACCGAGTTTGCCTCCGTTTAAAGAAAGTATGTTGGTCTCAAAGGAAAACGCCAGACTGTCCTCTTCCCTTTTGTGCTTCAGCGCGATGGAAATGAGTCTGTCGAGCAGTTCGGGGTATTTTATACCTGCCGGCTCGAAAAGATAAAAAGCGAGAGAACCGGGTATGGTATTTATCTCATTCAGAAACAGTTCTTCGGTGTCGGCGTCTATGATATAGTCTATTCTGGAGACTCCGCTGCAGCCGAGAGCGCAGAACGCCTTCACGGACAGTTCACGTATCTCCGTCCGCAGTGTGTCGGGTATATCCGCAGGAATGCGCCTGCTCAGACCGGCCATGCCGGAACTCTTTGACGGGACCTTTGATCCCCCGCCCATATACTTGTCTTCGTAACTGAGGATATCGCTCCTGCCCAGCGGTTCCTCGCACTCAGAAGCAATACACTCGAATCTGTCACCGATCACCGCGCAGTTGATCTCCCTGATGTTTTCCACCGCTCTCTCGGCCAGGACCCTGTCTGAAAACCTGAATGCAAGATCCAGGGCATCCTCAAGTTCGGATTTGTCTCTGACTTTGCTTATTCCCACGCTGGAACCGAGATTGACCGGTTTTATTATCGCCGGATATCCGACGCTGTCCTCTATGCGTTCCGATACGGAGTCGAAATGCCCGTAGTCGTTTTTGGAAAAGCATATGCAGTCAAGGACTTTGATCCCGGCATCCCTCAGAATGACCTTGGTGGCGTATTTGTCCATCCCGACTGCCGACGACAGAATGTCGCACCCGGCGAACGGAACTCCGTAAATTCTGAAATAGCCCGCAAGCGAACCGTCCTCGACATTCGTCCCGTGAACGACCGGAAGAACGACATCGACCGGTCGCTGATGCCTGCCTGAAACGATACCTTTCTTAACTTCCGCGATATATGTTCTTTCGTCCTTCTTTAAAAACACCACTCTCTCAGATCTTGAGATCAGCGACGGTATGTCCTTGAACGACTCCGTGTCGGTCATAAGGCCGGACGAATAGAATTCCCCGCCCGATTTTGTCATGTAAACGGGTATCACGTCGTATTTGTCCGCGTTCAGCGAATTCATTGCCTGAACGGCGGAAATAACGGACACCTCGTGTTCAACGCTTTTTCCCCCGAAAAGGACGGCTACAGCGATCTTCATTTTTTCCTCCGGAAAAAACCTTTGCGCAAGATGATCATCATCATCCTACGCAAAAGCATTTAAGTCAATAATTGTCTGGCAGATCGTTCTCCAGAAGCACTATCTTTTTCTCGCCGCCTGTAGGAATCGAATTCGACTTGATAAGAGCCTCATTCACGTTCTGCACGAGAAATACTTTTCTGTCCGGGTATCCGGCCGAACGAAGACCGTCCAGTATCGCCCCGGTCTGTCTTTCACCGACGAGTATCACATAATCACATACGGCCGCAGCCTGGACTCCGAACTCCATATTGCATTTTCCCTGAAGCTTCCCGAGTTCGACCATGCCCGGAGTGACCAGTATTTTGACGCCTTTGAAAAGAGAGAGCGTTTCAAGTGCGGACCTGCAGCCCGCCGGATTGGAGTTGTAGGCATCGTCTATTATAGTCGTGTTTCCGTTTTCGATCAGCTGGAGCCTGTGTTTTACCGGGGCTATCCTTCTTACGTAAGGAACCAGCTCGTTCAGCGGGATGCCCATGTCGTTGGCCACTGCAATCGCTCCGGTCAGGTTGATGATTGCATGGCTCCCGAGAAGTTTCGTGCTGAATCTGCACATCTCGCCGTCCGGTCCAGCGACCGTGAATTCGGTCCCCGAAGATGAAACGGAAACATCCATCGCCCTGTAATTGCAGTTCTCTCCGGTCCCGTATAGGACTACCCTGCACCTTGGCTCGATATTGGCAAGACGTTCTGTGATCAGAGCGTTGTCGCCGTTCGCGAAGAAAGTGCCGTCATACGGCAGATAATCAAACAGTTCAAATTTCGTGTCGATGATCGCGTCAGTGGAGCCGAACGATTCGAGATGCTGCTCGCCTATCGACGTTAGTACGCCGATACGCGGGTTCACAAGCTCGCAAAGCTCTCTGATGTCGCCTCTGTATTTGGCGCCCATCTCGCATACGAACACTTCGTCTGTCGCCTTTAGTCCGGATCTGACGGTCTTGACCACTCCCATGGGAGTGTTGTAGCTTTCCGGAGTGATGAGAGTATTGAACCTGATCCGGAGCAGCGCGCCCAGATAATACTTGAGGCTCGTCTTGCCGTAGCTTCCCGTGATCCCGATCACCATCAGGCCGGGACTGGATCTGAGCATTTTCTTGGCGTCTGACGCATACCACAGCCTGAGGCCGAGCTCTATAGGGGTATTGATATAATTTGAAGCTATTATGATCAGCGGAACGAGAGCGGACATTATAGAAATGACCGCATAGAAGCTTGCGGGTTCGATGATCACGGAGAGGACCGCCGCAAGCAGATAAAGGATCGATGAGGTAACGATCATGCGGATGACCCTCATCGTGTATTTCAGCGGTTTCTTCGTTTTTCCGGGAATATTGAAGAACGCTGTAAGCAGCGAGCAAAGGAGCACAAGCGTAAATCCTGCCGCGGCCGGAACGAAAATCGAGATCAGAAATGAGACCAAAAAAGCCGCAGACGGCACAAGCCGTATCAGATTCTTTGTCAACCATCTGAACTGATTTACCGCTTTGTACGAATTCAGCTGAAACATATGCATGTTTTTCAGATAGTACAGAGCGGAAGATGACGCCGCAGCAAGAAAAGCTATTGCTATCAGTACGTACATAGGTCAACTCTCCAATTGAAAATAAGATTTCAGCACCGCACTGTATACGTTTCTGTTTTCCAGAAAGCTGTAATGTCCGGCGCCTTTCAGTACGACCAGTCCCGCATCCGGGATGCGTTCCTCCATTATCCGGCCGTCCGAAAGCGGTGTATCCTTATCGTTCTCTCCCCAGACAAGCAGCACAGGCGCTTTGATCGCGGGAAGAAGTTCTGACAGATCTTCGTTTACTATCCTGACAAAGCACTGGCGCATCATGGGAGATGCGTTTCTGTAATCCGAGGAACCGCTTCTGTTCTGAAAGCTCTCCGCAGCATCCGGAAACATCTTTTTAAACGGACGGGAAAGAATAACTCTTTTCCCGGCCTTGTACAGTGCTATCTTCATCTTTACGGCAGCGCTTTTTTTCGGCTTTATCCCCGCGCTGTCTATGAGCACGATCCTGTCGATCTCAAAGGGAAGATCATCCGATGCCGCGAGCTTGATGATTACCCGCCCCCCGAATGAATGCCCCAGCAGGCAGACCCCTCTGTCAGGGCAGAAACTGCTTATGAACTCGGCCGCGAAAGCAGCGTACTCGGTCATGCCCCACGGTGAACCGGGCTCATCGCTAAGTCCGAATCCCGGGAACTCAGGCACTATGACTCTATACCTTTCCGAAAGGATCTCCGCCGTCTCATCGTAGAGATCTACCGGCGCGCCCCATCCGTGAAATATGAATGCAAGGCAGTCTCCGTTTCCGAATACCTTGTAACTGACGTTCAGTCCCTGGACAACCGCAGTCAAAAAAGCACCCCGATTCAAGTGAAATAGGCCTTTGAGCCGTATTATTTTATCATATGGAGGGCCCATTGTCAAATCGCGCCGGACTTTCGGGGCATACAACCGGAAAGCACAACCCGGAAAGCATACTGAAAATGCCCGTCGCATTTCCGGAATGGATTTACATTTGACGGATAATATGATATATTTTTTGTATGTTCGTGACGTAAATGACGGACTTGCACGCCCATGTCGGACGGAAGCGGTTTCGCACGGTGAAAAAACGAAAACCTATCAATGACGGAGACAGTAATCAATGGATACAATTAAAATCGTCAATGAGATAAAACCAGATCCCGAATCCGGAAGAAAAGGAGAGGGGTGCTTTTTCAGGACAAAAGACGGGGCTATCTCGTTCTATTACGCTTGTGTCATGGGAAACACCGTAAAGGACTACGATCCGGCAAAGCAGGTAGTGATCAGGTCTTATGACGATGGCGAGACATGGTCGGATCCTGTTGATTTCATGGTGCCGGGCAGCGTCCCGGGACTCGTCCAACTCGTCTGCCCGTCCTGCCTGAGGATGCTCAACGGTGATATGGGGATTTTCCTCTGCGGACGGACCGATGTGCCGATGGTAAACGGCAAGGTCCTCTGCCTTTCAAAGGACGAAGGCGTTTCCTGCTATAAGATAATAGACTGCATACCTTCCTGCTACAGCGGACAGTTCGGACTGAACAACGACAGGGCTGTCAGACTTTCATCGGGAAGGATCATACTGCCTCTGTCGATCCATCCGGGGACGAGAAAAGAGCAGACAGGCAGCGTCAAGCCCAGGGCGAGCAGATTCACTTCCGGCCACGTCATTTATTCTGATGATGACGGAAGGAGCTGGAAATCATCGTCAGATCTGATAATGCCTCCGTTCACGGATACCACTAAAGGAGTACAGGAAGGCGGTATAATCGAAATAAAGCCGGGCATATTGAAGAGCTACTGGAGGACCGACGTCGGGCATCAGTACACTTCCCTTTCGTTCGACGACGGGGATCACTGGACCGTTCCCGCACGTTCAAGGTTCACCGCCCCGTGGTCACCTATGGAGATTGAAAGGAATCCGTTCACAGGAAAATTGTATGCTTTCTGGAACCCGATCCCGCTGTATAACGGAAGGAAATTCGATTATTACAACTGGGGAAGATCACCCTTTGTCTACGCCGAGATCTCAGATGACGCGAACATTATCACCGGGGAGATAAAAACGATCGAAAACGATCCTGAAAGAGGGTATGCATACCCTTCCGTGCTGTTCCTTAACGAGAAGCAGTTTCTCATCTCCTACTGCTGCGGCGGACTCGAAGAAAGATCCTGTCTTGCCAAGACAAGGATCGCCAAGATCACCATGGAATGAGAGGCCGCACCGATCTGGTATTCCATGCGATCCAGCCTGCTCAAGGCATATAATAAGCTCCTCCCCTGCGGGAGGAGCTTTCTTATGTCTGAGTTGTCGTTTCGCCGGCATTCCGGTCCGTTAAGCCCACGGATCGGCGGATTTCGGTATACGGATATCAACAAGGAGGAACTGCTCCCAGAGATACCACTTGCCGGAGCCCGTAACACGGAGAGTGACCTGGCGCGGACTGTCCGCTCCGCCGCTCCTGATATGAAGACTCTTGTAACCCTCGTTGTCATCGGAATGGGGATGACTCTCAATCTCTACGGTAAACGGCTCGGAAGGAGTATAGTCGTTCGCGGGAACCGCGCCGGCGAAATATGAGAAAGGAACATATGTCTTTCCGTCCATGAATCTGTCGTTGAGGAACGAGATCTCCTGGTTGCTCAGAGGTCTGGGGCCGCGGAGCCAGTTTAGCATCTCGGTCCCGATGCTTCTGTCAGCGGCATACGCGCAAAGAGCGCAGACCGTGAGAGCCGCAGTCTTAAAAGGAGAGTCAAGCGAAGCCTCGGGAAGTCTCTGCATCTCTTCGAGGCTCTCCGGAAGAGCGGCAAACGTAAATGTCTCTTTCTGCTTTCCGGCAGCCTGGGCTGCCTTGTTGAGCGCCTCGGCGGCGCTGTTCTTCAGCTTATCAAATATTCCCATTTTTTCCTCCGTCTGTCTATTTATCTTTTTTTCTTTTTTTCGACATATTATAGTAGCTGTACGGACTCATTTCTCCGGTCTGGGCTGTCAAACCCAGAAGCCGCTTTTCAGAAATGACCTCCGCCTCCGCCGTGCGTCCTGCCCGACGAGGATGTATGAGTATGAGACCCTCCGCTTCTCGATCCCGACGACGATGAGGACTGTCTTACGACGAAAGTCACCGTCTTGTAAAGGAACAGATCGCGCGCGACCGTAACATTCATGCTTCCGTTTCTTACATAATTCATTGCATTGTTTACCGGCACGGCTCCCTTGAGTCCTTTTTTCTGAACGGAAACGATTATAAGGGCCACGACGAACCCTATGATGAGCGAAAGGATCAGATTCCCGAAAACGTTGTACGGTTCCTTTTCGTATTTAATAACGTACTCGTCGTATACGTTCCCTTCCTTTGCCCTTGTGAAAAGCGTGTCGCACCCTTCGGCGAAAGTCACGAAAGCGTCGTAGTAATCCCCGTACCGCAGGTCGTCAAGCATCATGTCTCCGAGCCTGCTGATACCAGCGTCCGTCAGAGCGTAGATACCGTATCCGCATGTCGATATCCACCAGTCCCTGCGGCCCATGTCAAGGACCAGAATGACTCCGTCATAGTCTTCGCCGTACCCGTAGCCGTTGTAATCGAAGTAATCATCCGCGTACTCTTCAAGGGATCTGTTGCCGGTCGAGTCGACGGTTACTATCACCACGTCTATCTGCTGATCCTCGCTGATCCTGTCAAGTCTGGAGGTAAGATCGTTAAACTCATCGTAATCCAGAAGGCCGGCATCGTCAACGAGCCTGGGACCTCTTTCCGCAAATGCGCACAGGGAGAACAGGCTTACTGCAAGTATCACGGCCGCAATAAAGAAAACTATTCTTCTCATTCCGCACCGCCTTTCACAGAAGCCAGAAGAGGTACGTCAGACCCATGACCGCAGCGCCTATGATGAGCGTCAGAAGAAACAGCCATTTTCTGTAGGCGCCCTTGTCAAGAGGCAGATCCCCTCTCAGTTTTCCCGTCTGTCCGTTCATGGCAAACGTGTAACTCTGTCCACCCCACGTTGTATTGAGCATCCAGACCGGGTAGAGGGCATACTTGGCTACGCCGTTGTCCATCTTAACGCTTGAATGCTCCGGAATGACTGAAACGTAACCGGTGACCGTCGACGCGAATGCATCCTCGGTCGTCTTCTTAATGCGCTGATTGGCACGTTCGACAGTCTGGGTCGAATCCTCATCATACTTGTCCGCAAGGAAACCGGACAGATAAGCGGTATGAAAATCCACCGCCTCACTGAAGTTGTACGGTTCGATCGCTTCCATAAGATTGTTGTCGATCTTTGACGATCCGTCAACGGGCACTCTCTCGAAAGAGATCGTGCCGCCCCTTGCCACGGAGTAATACGAAGTCTCTGTAAATATCTTGTCCCCCGTCGTCCAGGATCTGACCGTAGTAGCCTTGTATCTGACATCGGCGTTTGCATCGGCATCAAAGAGCCAGAACGGGACATAAATGCCTTTGATCTCGTCTATGTGGTTCTCGTCCTTAAAAGCCTTGGGAAGGAATTTCTTGCCCTTGTAATAATCTCTCAGAGCCTGCTTTGCCTGCTCCTTGTTCATTTTGAACGGGATCACGTAATCAGGCTTCAGACTTCCTGAGAGCTTCCCTGAAACTATAACGGGATTTCCGCAGAAGGGACATGACGTAGCGGCCGTATTCTGATCTCCGACGACCTCACCGCCGCATGAGTTGCATATGTAGGTCACGAGGCCTTCGTACTCTCCCTCGCCCTCCTGCCATACCTGTTCAGGCTGAGACTGCCACTGTATATCATCCTGCTGCTGGGAATCGATCTCGCTGGCATAGGAGATCAGCGTATCAACCTCGAACTCTGTCCCGCAGAACGGACATTTGACATTCTGCGATCCGGCATCGAACTCTATTCCCCCTCCGCAGCATGGACATTTGTACTGCTGTAGTGCTGCCAAATTACCACTTCTCCCCTGATTTCTTTTAGTATAGGCCCTGATGCCGGGGCATGCCCCGGCATCAGGAAAACGGGATTATTCGGTAACGATATCGTCGTTGTCAAATGGATCGCCGCACTCAGGACAGAAGCGAGGAGGATTTGCACCCTTCTCGGGTTCCCAGCCGCACTTGTCGCACTTGTACTGGACAGCTCCGGCCGGTTTCTTCTTGCCGCATTCCTGGCAGAACTTGCCCTTGTTCACGGCGCCGCATGAGCAGGTCCATCCTTCTTCAGGAGGTCTCTTTGCTCCGCAGTTCGGGCAGAAATTGCCGGTGACCGTCTCGCCGCAGGAACATTTCCATGCAGCTGCGGGTTTCGGAGGCTCAGGCTTTTTTGCGCCGCATTCAGGGCAGAAATTGCCGCTGACTTCTTTTCCGCATGCGCACTTCCAGGTGTTTGCCTTCGGTGCTTCCGCTTCCGCCGCGGCCTTCTGCTGTGCTCCGGTATTGTAAAGCTGCTGAGCTGCGGTAAATCCTCCGCCTGCTCCCATATTGCCGCCGGCCAGTCCCATTCCCATGAACCCGGTCATAGCGCCGGAAGCATTCCCTGCGGCGGTCTCCATAGCGTTCGCGGTTGCATCCGTCGCACGGCCGGCCATCATATTCACATTTGAACCATATGTCGCTGCATCCTCCATCTGATTGATCTTCTTCATATCCTCTTCAGTCAGAGTGATCGGATTAAGGGCTATTTTCTCGACAGTGATTCCTCTGCTCTCGACCCATTCCAGCTGCAGCGCTTCGTTCATTGCCCTTCTGAGGTCATCAGCCTTTGCCGGCAGCTGATCCGGACGGAGCCCGAGCTCGGACATCGAGGCGAGAGCGGGCTGAAGTGCGGAAATAAACTCTGTTTTCAGCTGTTCGTCGATCTGGTCCCTTCTGAATTCATCCTGAACATTGGCGCAGACTTTAGTGTAGAAGAGAAGCGGGTTGGTCACCATGTATGAATAGATACCGTTGCACTTCACCTGGACCGTCCTGCTCATGTTGATATCCTTGTTGACGACTCTGAACATGATGGGATTGGGCGTACCGAAACGGTTGTTCAATATCTCTTTTGTATTGAAATAATAGACCCTCTGGTCCTTTCCGGTGTCGCCGCCGTAAGTGAAACGTCTCCACATCGTTTTGAAAGTGTCGACTATGCTCTGGCCGAGTTTTCCGGCGAATATGCTGGGCTCGCTCGATTTATCATAAGTGTACTCACCGGGTTCAGCGCAGACTTCAACGATCTTGCCCTGCTCGACTATCAGCATGCACTGCCCGTCGGCGACCGCTATTCCGGAACCATTGGAAATAATATTGTCGTTGCCCTTGGTATTCGATGAACGGCCGGAAATACGCTTCTGGCCCTTTTTCATCAGCACGTCCGAAGACAGAGCGTCGCAATAGAAAAATTCCTTCCACTGGTCAGCCAGTGTTCCTCCAATTGCACCGATTGCAGCTTGAATCAATCCCATAACAGTATTCCTTTCTTATAATGATATTATGTATTCTGTAGACAATTCTTCCCTTTTGAAGTATACCATAAATAGGTGATTATGTAAAGATAGTAACTTACTGACCGTGACTTCTCTCCCGCCTTGAGCACGCTGTTATTCTCAGTCGGTGCCGGCTTCAGATGCTCTGATGCTCTGCTCTTTCAAACAATCTGAAAAAATAAAGAAATATCTTGACAAACACTGTGCCGTTTGTTATAATTTTTTTGTTGCTGAAGCGGAATTGTGTAAAGGTAGCACGACAGACTCTGACTCTGTTTGTTGGGGTTCGAATCCCTATTCCGCTGCCAGAAAAGCACGTCCCGTGTCTTGGAGACGTGCTTTTTCTTATCCCTGCCTTTCTCTGTCAGCTGTTTCCGTTATGATTCACCGGCTTTCCGGCCTGCATGATCAGACCGGATAATAATCGTCAGTATGATTGAGGTCGAGATCTATGCAAACCAAACCGGCGACAATAACCAGAACCGTCTTAAGCACTGTTTTCGGCTGTATGGCAGCAGCCGATGTCATCCTTAGCGCGATCATTTACGCAAGAGCCTTCCTGAGAACTCCGTTCAGACTGGCCGAGAGCATCTATGACAGTTCCGCGACCGAATGGGAAGGGCTGTTCAACCTCATAGAAACGTTTGCCGTCGGAACGGCTGAAGTCATAGGCATGCTGCTCACCCTTATGTTTCTTTACTTCTGCTCATGGATATCTCTCGGGCTCGGCACGGCAGCAACGGTCCTGAGCTTCAATCCGTATAAAAGCAAGCTGAAAATACTCGGAAGAGTTACCGGGATAATCGGGATCATTTACGGACTGTTTGCCGTCATCGTGACAGTATGCGCTTATATTCCCGCGCTGAACGGCGGATGACCGCTTCCCTGAAGACACCCGTCGCCGGATAATACTGAGTCTTAAAAGAAAAAAACAGGATCGCTGTACTGCTCTGGTACAACGATCCCGTTCTGGCGGAGAAGGAGAGATTCGAACTCTCGAACCACTTCCATGGTTACACGATTTCCAGTCGTGCGCCCTCGACCAGCTAGGCGACTTCTCCGCATCTCAAGCCGATCGTGGTTTTGCTTTATGACTGTTGAATTATATCACAGTTGGCAATAATAGTCAAGTGATATTATCAAGGATTTCACACACACGGGCGCGGCATGTCCATCCGCGCGGATCTCCCGCCGGAAGCCGGCACAATTGTCTCAGGGGAGGTATAAGAAAAATGCTCAGGATAGGCAGTACGGTGCTAAAGCACGGGATCGTTCTCGGCCCGATGGCCGGGGTGGCCGACAGCGCGTTCAGGACCGTTTGCGCCCGCATGGGCGCGGAATACGCCGTCACTGAGATGATATCAGCGAAAGCCGTATATTACGGAGACAAAAAGACTCTCGAGATCGCTGATATCCGCGGGAGCGAGATACCGACAGCGGTCCAGCTGTTCGGGAGCGATCCGAAAATAATGGCCTTTGCAGCCGGTAAAGCCGTATCCGGAGAAATCACCGGAGGCATCCTGCCCTCCGCCGTAGATATCAACTGCGGCTGCCCGGTAAAAAAGATAGTGTCAAACGGCGAAGGCTCCGCACTTATGAAAAATCCGGAGCTCATCGGCGAAATCGTTGACGCGGTCGGCAGGGAGATACGTTCTTATTCGGATATCCCGGTCACTGTCAAGATACGCGCAGGCTGGGACGAGAACAGCATAAACGCTCCTGAAGTGGCGCGCATCTGCGAGCAGGCCGGCGCAGCCGCGGTGACAGTTCACGGGAGGACACGTGAACAGATGTATTCCGGCAGAGCGTCTCTTGACGTCATCGGGGATGTCAAGAAAGCCGTGAGCATCCCGGTGATCGGGAACGGCGACATATTTTCTGCCAAAGACGCCGTACGAATGATAGCCGAGACCGGCTGCGACGGCATAATGGTCGCCAGGGGATCGCTCGGAAACCCTTTTATCTTCTCGGAAATCTCCTCAAATATGGAGGGAAAGAATTTTTCTACTCCTTCACCGGATGAGATCATCTCAAAAGCAAAGGAGCACCTTTCTCTGGCCATAAGTGAAAAGGGCGAGAAGACCGCGATGCTTCAGGCAAGAAAGCATCTGTCGTGGTACATAAAGGGGATGAGAGGCTCAGCGTCAGCAAGAGACGCCATCAACCGCTCCGAATCATTCGAAGATGTAGTCATGATACTGGACAACTTTATCTCTGAAAAACAATAGGAGGGTAGAAATCATGGAACCGGGAAAATATATCATCATCTGGATCTTATCCGTCTCCGCAGTCTCATTTGCGGTCACTGTAACGGACAAGATACTTGCCAAAAGGAAGGCGAGGAGAGTCCCGGAGAAGTGGTTCGTGATAATGTCGTTCATAGGAGGCGGGCTTGGCGTGCTCAGCGCATTCTATCTGGTAAGGCACAAGACGAAACACATTAAGCTCCTCGTCACCGTTTGGATCGTCAGCATCCTTGCGTATGCTGCCGCCGTTGCGTTTCTATTCCTGTACGAACCGTTCATTTTAAAACTTGTTTCTTGACTTATCCCGGAAAATAGTGCATTATTATTGTGAATGACCCTGTAAAAGGATCTGTTTATCATTTATTTTCGAGGAGGATCAAAATGAAAAAATTCAGATGTCTTGTTTGCGGATATATCCACGAAGGTGACTCCGCCCCGGAAGCATGCCCCCAGTGCAAGGCTCCGGCCTCAAAATTCGTAGAAGTCAAGGAAGACAAGCTTGACTGGGCCAGCGAGCACGTGATCGGAATCGCCAAGGGCGCTGACAAGGAGATCATCGACGGTCTTAGAGCCAACTTCAACGGCGAGTGCTCGGAAGTAGGCATGTATCTTGCCATGGCCAGAGTAGCTTTCCGCGAAGGATATCCGGAGATC
>JAGDBK010000054.1 GCA_017959065.1 Clostridia bacterium
AAGAGCGTATACTGCGCGTACATTTCCGCGAACCTTCAGTTCCGCAAGTTCTTTTTCGCCACTCTGATCGGTACGCTCGCTTCGGCTGCGGTGGGCATCGGCATGGCCCTGAACGGATTCGGCGCATGGTCGCTCGTGGCGCAGCAGGTCACAAATACCGTGATAGACACGCTTATCCTCGTCATCATAACGAGGATCGGTCTGGTGTTCAGAATATCGGTCAAAAAGCTGGGATCGCTGTTTTCCTACGGCTGGAAGGTGTTCGTTTCGTCTCTGCTCACCACCGCTTACAGCGAGGCGGTACCGCTCTTCATAGGGATAAGGTTCACTTCTTCCGATCTTTCCTTCTATACGAAGGGCAAGCTGTTTCCGTCCACTGTTTCGAACACCACCACGTCGACTCTGTCGGCGGTGCTGTTCCCGGTCCTCTCGAGATTTCAGGATGACAGGGAAAAACTGCTTTCGGCGACAAGACGATTCATCAGCGTGACATCGTATGTCGTGTTCCCGATCATGCTCGGTTTCTTCGCGATCGCAGACAACTTTGTCATCGTGCTCCTGACGGACAAATGGGCGGATGCCATATACTATCTGAGGATCTTCTGCATCGCCTCGATGTTCGACATGATCCACTCCGGAAACTGCGAAACGATAAAGGCTATGGGGAGGAGCGACATCTTCCTCATAATGGAGATAATAAAGAAATCAACCTATTTTGCCGTCATAGCGGCGTTCCTTTTCCTCGGAAACACCCCCCAGACGCTCTCGGTCGCCGCGATAGTATGCACGGGGATAGCGCTGACGGTGAATTCGTTTCCGAACAGAAAGCTTATCGGGTATTCGCTGAAGCAGCAGGCGGCGGACATCGTGCCTAATCTTCTGATCTCCGTACTGATGTGCGCGTGCGTTATGTGCATCGGGCTCATTCCGCTGGGCAGGACAGCTCTTCTGGCGATACAGGTCGTTTCGGGAGCGCTTATTTACCTGGCGCTCAGTCTGTTAACAAAAAACAGGAATCTGGACTATCTTATCGGCGTCATCAGGGAGAAAAGGGACGCGGACGTCTTGAAGGAGGGATCATCCGGGGATACCGGAAACGTTGATGATGAGTAAGACAAACAGGGTCAAATCATTTTTCAGAAACTGTCCTCTTACGAGGAAGACATGGATCAGACTCTCCGACGCCAGACTCCGCCGGATAAAAAGCAGGGAGCTTATGGAGAACGGGGATGATACGGTCGTCAGGGTCCAGAAGATCCTTTCGGAGACAGGAGCTTTCTTTTTCTTCGACATGGGCACGCTTCTTGGAATTGTAAGGGAGGGCAGGCTCCTGAAGCATGACATGGACATTGACATAGGAGTCAGGCTGAAAGACGAAGAAGAAATAAAAGATCTCAGGGAGACACTCATTTCAAAGGGGTGTATACTGAGATTCAACTACAGTATCGACGGGATCGGGACTGTGGAGTCTTCGTTTCTGATCGGCGGGATCAAGTTCGACATAAACTATTACAGGAGCGAAGAGGGATATCCGGACAGCGACATCTGCTATCTTATGTACAGGGATCCGGAAAGGGAATACGGAAAGGATGAGCTGAGCGTGGTCAGGCTGGTCTCTCCGCACATCGGTTCGGTCGTAAGGACCGGATTTGCCGGTACGGAGATATGCATCCCGGAAAATGCCGAGGAATACCTTGCGGCCAGGTACGGGGAAAACTGGCGCGTTCCCGACAGGGGGTACGTATACTGGAAAGGCCCAAGCACCTCCCCGACGGATTACACGGGCAGGGTGGAGACCGTGACTGAGATCTGACCGGATCCGCCGGAAACTGCCAGCCGAATGTGTAAATATTAAGTTGATCTAATAAGGAGTTTTACAATGATAAAGATAGT
>JAGDBK010000055.1 GCA_017959065.1 Clostridia bacterium
GACGATTCGTTCCACACTCCTCCGAAATCGCCGCATATTATAATAATGCTTTTAGCGGGCACTTCAAAGAACTTTGAACTGAATCTGATGAAGTCCCCGTGAGTGTCACCCGTAATATATATGTTGTTTCCTTTTGTCATCTGCCGCTTTCTGTCCCGAATAGTATCGAACATTATTATATCGCTTTCTTTATGAATTGTCAAATCAAACGGGGGGCGAAGCAGTCTTCACCCCCGCTCAATAAACAGCCGGACGTCATTCAGTCCGGTTTCGCTGCGCCAGAGCACGGACCTGTCGTCAAAGGCGTCGGCAAAATCGAACCAGTACATCATCGCGCTGAGTCTTTCGAAAATGGTTCTGTAGACAAAGTATTCGTCGTACGGCTCGTCCCATTCGTAATACCGGTATTTCTTCTTTTCGGCATCCGGCAGCGATTTGTATTCGTCTGACGTCAGCCAGTCATAAATCTCTTCGGCCTCTCCCGTTTCGAAATCAGCCGCCGCACGCTTGCTGACGTATCCTTCGTATTTGTGAGGCCGGTCCTTTATTATTTTCCGCCCGACCGTATTCGAATACTTCACGCAGAATACGGACTGCTCGTAAACATGTCTCCAGGTGGTCTCAGAAAACCAGTCTTCGCATTTCCCGTCGAGATCTTCGTGATACAGCGACCGAAGCTCCGGAGACATATCGTCCGGTATCCCCCGGAATATGAGATTCTCCTCCAGATCGTTGTATATTTCAAAAAACGCGGAGCAGCTGTCATAGATCGGACGAACCGAAAAAGTGCCGTCCGCCTTTTTCATCGTCGGATTCAGACTGTACCACCAGTTCCCGACCTTTACCTCTGCGTAAACGTAATAGTGAACGCTCAAAATTCCGCCTCCTTCATTTCATCATTTCTTCCTATCGGTTCCGCTCCCGTAAGATCGAACACGGCAATGTGCTGATCCGGGAACGTCTGACCGGGTATGCGGTATGAAAACATGTCGTTCCAGTTCATTTCTTTTGCCAGCACCGAGCAGAACGGAAAGCTTTTGATCTCCATTCCTCCCGTGCAGTCAGTGACCACTTTGTGCGACGTGGGTGTTTTTCTGCCGCAGGCCTGCAGTATCATTGAACCTGCTTCGCGGTTTACCAGAAAACGGACATATCCGGGGGTTCCGATCGCCTGTATCGTTTCCCTGAAAATATGGATGCGGTAAGACGAAAGGTAGAAGGAAATGTGAGTATTGTTAGACACTTTTTGCCTCCGGACGTTTCCAGCATTCCGGTTCGGAAAAATCGAAAAGGAGCATTACCTTGTTTCCCGAAGTCACAAGTCTGCCGACCGTGCGGTAGATGTACTCCCTGTCCCATTTCCAGATATCGAACATGCTGTCGGTCAGTTTTTTGCAGCTGATCTTTCTTCCTTCCCGGGGATGGCTCTTCTTGACCCACCGTACCGCGTCCTTATCCGATGAACTGGTCGGAACGATGAGTATCTTTCTTGCATCGGAATTGATGTGGATCAGGACATTCTCGCATCCGTTCAGCAAGGTAATATCCGATTTGCAGAATCCGATGCTGCCGTCCCATATCGTAAGAGTCGGGGCCTGAGTCCTTGTCATGTTGGTAAAGAAATCTGAGCTTACCACCCTGAAACCTTCCATACTGATCTCATTGATTTTTTCCATAGCGGTTCTCCTTTAGATCTTGTCAGTCGTTATAAAGCCCTCGGCAAGATTGACCCTGTATTCCTCATCGTGCCGGTCAGCGGGCATACCGAAATAATCGCGCCAGTTTTCCGGCAGATACGACCCTTTCGATCTGCTGTTTACGAACAGTTCGAAATCATTCAGTTTGAACAGAAAAAGAAACTCGCCTTCGTATGTAGCCGGTTTTCCCAGGATCTTGTACCTGTATTCGGGTTTCCATTCCATAAGATCATAGACTTTTTCGGCAAACACCTTACACTGCATATCCCGGTTTTTGATCTCCTTTTCCCCTCCGCCGGTCGCCCAGCGGAGACAGTCGGGAGTATCCTGCGTGCACGGACGGATTATCATCCTCTTTTCATCCGGGTCGATCAGTATCTGGACATACCGGACTCCGGGGAACCGACGCAGACACGCCATGTTGAATTTCATTCTGCTTATCCAGAACGTTATAGACGGCTCGCGGGAATGAGCGAACAGTTCCGCCCGCGTTATCTGGTATCCCGCCAGATCTATTATTTCCTCCGGGGTCTCCTCCAGAGGGATGCTGTTGTCCATTATCTGTTTTACCGTTTCATCCATTTTCACCGTTACCCGCCGTTCCTCTTAGTGTGCATATGCTATCCAGCAGATCGTCCTCGGTTTTGACGCTTATTCTTGAAACGCCGGGGACGGTAACGCTTCTGCTGTCAGCCTTCCAGTTTGTTTTTGGAGCCAGATAATAAAAACTGTTGTCTATGGCATAGTCGTAAAACTCTTCCCCGAAGGAATCCTGCCATTCATCCGGACACAGATCGACTCTTCGCTTCCGTTTACCCGGTTCCTCCCCGGAATCGTTCTCCATATGAGCCGCCGGCACGGCGTTCGCCAGCGAAAAGACGATTATCTCTTCGTTCGCTCTTGCAGCCCAGGATCTGCGGATATGGTAAACGAAATCCGGATTCCATCCCATTATCTGGTAAAGCGCTCCTCCGAAATCCGGACAGCAGAGCGTTTTGGGATAAAACGGCTGCTCCGGATCTGAACGCCATTTGATAGTGTGCACGTAATCCTCGTCGCACGGTCTTATCGCCAGTTTGCGTTCGGAAGGGTGCAGAAGAAGCTGGACGTATTTCACGTCCGCAAATTTGCGCATGCAGAAGACGTTGAAGGAGATCTTTTCGCCGGAAACCGTGATGCACGGGCATTCCGGCCTGCAGGAGAGGAACGGGCCTCTCACGACCTGGTATCCGTCAAAGTCGAAAACGCTGAAACTGCTTTTTCTGATCTTTCTGACTCCGCCGGGACCTACGCTGTTTGACGCTTCGTAGTATGAGTTGGGATCGCTGCTGACCCAGTGATGGTTTATCGGAACGTAGCCGCGGAACACCCCGTCGTCCACGACCTGGACCGTAGGCAGCGCTCCGTAATAGTGGTGACGCCGGTTTTCCAGAAGGACCTGCGCGGCCTCGAAAGTCTCCACGGAGATGATCGCGTCGTGATGGTCGGTGTACAGGTACTGATCCCTGTCCATCCTGTTGCGGCGCTGTTTGTGTTCGAACATGTCCGCGGTGAAAGTCTTCCATGTGAGGACATTTCCGCAGTAGCGTTCGTTCCTCAGGATATAGCTTATCGAGCCGTCGCTCCAGTGATCCGCGCCGGTCTTGGTCGGACAGCCGATGTCCGTAAGCAGGGACGCGATGTCACGGGGACTTTTTCCGGCAAGGAATGCGTCGAAGATGAATCTGACGATCTTTGCCTCATGCTCCACTATCTCGAGACGGCCGTATTTTATGTAATGACCCGCCGAATCCTTCGGACGTTCATATCCGAGAAGTTCCGGAGTCAGAAGTTTTCCGTTTTTAAATCTGTGGTTGAGCGACCAGATCATGCTTTCGCTCTTCTTGACCGATTCCTCCTGGGCGAACGTGGCCAGAAACGCGAGCATCAGCTCGGACTCCTCCGACAGGGTGTTCAGATTGTCAGTTTCAAAGAACACGCCGACCGGCGGATTCTGCCGTTTCAGTTTTCGCGCAAGGGAAACGCAGTCAACAAGATTCCGGGCAAAGCGCGACACGCTCTTCGTTACGATCAGGTCGTACTCGCCCCGTTCGCACGCGGCGATCATGGCGTTGAAGTCGTCGCGGTTTTTAAGTGACGTCCCGGAGATCCCCTCATCGGCATATATGCGGCGCAGATCCCAGTTCGGATGGCTTCCCATCAGCTGCTGGTAGTGCTGCTGCTGAAGTTCAAATGACGAGAGCTGCTCGTCGTTGTCGGTCGACACGCGGCAGTAGGCGCATACTCGCAGAACTCTGTCGGAGCCGTAGATGTCGGTTTTGGGCTTTGCGGGAATAAACTTTGAAGCCGACGATTCCTCCCGCTGATAGATCCTTCTTAAACTCTCCCGTGTTTCGCTCATCTCGTCATTCCTCCGGAACTCCCTTTTTGATGTTATCATCAGCATCGGGAAGCCGCCAGTACCAGCCGTCCGAACGTTTTACGGAAATAATGTTCATTTCAGATTTTACGCTCATCAGCGTACGCCGTCCGATTCGTTCTTCAAAAGCGGCGTCGCATATCTCGCTGAAAGATTTTTCTCCCGATCTGAGCATATTCCTCAGCAGCGTGTAGGCTGATGATGATTTCGGGGCTTCATTCCCGAACGGTCTGGGCGTCGAGAGCAGTTCCTCGGCGGTGATTGCGTACGGACCTATCCACTCCACTTTTCCGTCGGCAAGTGAAAAAGCAAGCGAACGCCCGAGAGGCGCAAGGTTGCTTTTCTGATGAGCCATGATCCGGACGCTGCCGTTTTCTGACGATCTGCCGATCACCAGAATGCTTCGGGCGGCTGCGGCAAAATCGATCGACCCCAGACCCCGGTAACCGGATTTACCGCCGGAGTTCTTGTTCAGATGACCGACAATGACAACCGCACATCCGTACTTTTCGGCTATATCCTTCAGACGGTTCATTCGCGGTCTGACCGAATTGGCGCGGTTCATGTCCGTCCCTTCTCCGATAAACGACTGAATGGGATCCAGCACGATAATCTTTGCGTGCGATCTGCTGACCGCTTCCTCCAGATCGTCTTCGAGCGAGATCAGGCCGTCCGGTTTGTCTATAAAACAGATTTTTGAGCAGTCGGCGCCGTGTCTCTCCAGACGCGGTTTGATCGTATCGGCGTTGTCGTCCTCGGTGTTCTGGTATATCGCGTTTCCGGAGATTCGCTCAGCCGAAAAAGGAAGAGTTCCTCCCGTCGACAGAATAGACAGAAGGTTTAGAACAAAAGTCGTTTTCCCCTCGCCGGGATCGCCCTGTATTATCGTTATTTTTCCCAAAGGAATATATGGATACCATAACCAGTCGATTTCCCGGCTTTCGATATCTTTGTAATATACCAGATTGTAATCAGTCATTCGCTTCACTTCCGGCAAAAAAACGGTATTTATATGCTTGCTGAAAGTATACCATATTCCGAAAAAAAACGAAAGGCAAAAAACCACCCGATTTTTTCAGTATGGAAGTGAAAAGGCGCAATTCTCCACACTTTTTCAAAATCCCGCCCGAAATGCTGATCTGATCTTATACAGGTGTGTTAACCGGCTTTCCCTTCCTTTATCTGGGCAGTTTCCCCGCTATGTAAAGCAGCAGATCTCTGTAAACCGGATCAAGATTTTCGAACAGTTCAATCATCTCATTAAACTTCTGGTGTTCGTACCGTCCCTTTCCGTCGGCGATCAGGAAGAATCTCCAAAGCGGAATTTCGAATACGCCGCACAACCGGATCAGTACCGGCAGGGACGGAAATCCTTCCTTTTTAAAAATGTACTTGAGCGTGTTCTCTGACAGGTCGGCTTCTTTTGCCAGAGCGCTTATCGACAGTCCGGATGATACCCTCAGACTGTCGATTGTGTTTGTTATCTGTTCAATGGCCCGCCGGGCAGCGTCGTCTTTGTTTTTCATCGCTTTCCGTAAGCCGATTAACACCGTATCCGTATTTTCCCATCTTTGCACCGCTGCATTCCTGCACTGTTGCATCCTTGCATTGTTGCATCCTTGGTTTTTCACATCCCGCATTATCCGGAGCGAAAGCTTCGCGGATCAGCTGAAGGATTCGTATTTTGAGCATCTTCAGGACAGGATCGGATCCGGCGCTCCCGCCGTGCAGTCACGGCGCTGCGGCTTCATTCGCCGGACGTCAGAGATGCTCTTCGATCAGACTGCCTCCTCCGAAATACACTTCGAGCCTGCCGTCATGAAAAACCTTTATGCATTCGATCAGACTCCGGACTATACTGTCATTGTACGTTCCCGGATCGGATTCGTTTTCGGCGACGGCCTTTTCCAGCGTTTTCATTATCTCATCGTCTCCGGAGCCGGCCTGCATGCTCTTTTGAATTGCTTCTCTTCTGCTTTTCA
>JAGDBK010000056.1 GCA_017959065.1 Clostridia bacterium
AGTTTCCGATCCCGTTCAGCCGGAAGAAGGGCTGACAAAACTGGAGCAGCTTCAGCAGGTGGAGACGCTCCGGGGCAGCATCTGACGACAGCGATCTTATTTATTATGTTGTTATGGAGGATTCGTTATGAAAAAAAGTCTCACGATCATACTTTTGATTTCACTTCTTGCGGCTATCTGTGCTTTTTCTGCACCGCAGAAACCTGATGATCCCGACATTGAACTTCAGGACAGGACGAACGAAGGCGCTCTTACCGGTCTTTTAAGTCCGGAGGAGTTCTTCGATAGTGAGCAGCTGTACAAACCTTCTGACGTCTCCGTCAAAACGGTTCAGCTTGGTATGACCTGCAAGGAAATCGCAGAGAACTTGGGCAAACCGCATAGCTGTATGCTGGCCGGTCGGGATGCGGTGTTGATCTGGTATACTCAGGAAAATCATGTGGCAGAGTATTCGTTCTTCGTTAAAGAGGAACCATCAGAAGATGTTTTCCGGGATCTTCTGAACTATCCGTCTTATTCTGTTGTACTCCGACAGGGAGGCTCCGATGATCCCTATGCCGGTATCCTTTGGCAGGAACAGACCGATTTTCCCTGTCCGGAAACAAACTCCGATGACAGGAAGGACTGGTTTACCTATCTGGGAAAATGGTTCCCCGTTGTGGATTTCTTTGATTGGGACCGTACGCATCTGCCTTCTGACGAGGATACAAAAAAAGTCTATACCGGCATGGCCCTGTCGGATGCGGTCAGGTTATTGGGCAAGCCGCATGACTTGGGACCTTTTTCCGGATTATTCGTAGTAGTCTGGGATACTTTGGAGGGACACGTCTTTTCCGCCAGAGTTGTTCTTGTCTCTGATTCGGACGGAGATATTTACAATGAGATGATGAAGCGAGGCATGGTTTATTTGCCGGAACTCAAGGAGAATGAGCTTCCCGGCACAACTCTGTGGAAGGAAGACCTGACACCGGACGATATCCGAAACCTGTTTCCAGATCCGGACTGGGTCGAGACACCCCGTATCACAGAACGTCCCCCCATGCCGGAAACGGAACCCCATGACCAGGTGCCGGAAACGGTGGCAAGACCCATCCCACCCAGAGAGTAAATAAACCGGTATTTGATCACAGAGACAGCGAGGTGATTAAAATGAAGAAAACAGTATGGATCGTTCTGGTATGTTCTGCCATCGTTTTAGTAACAGCAGCCGGTTCTGTCATTGGCTATATCAGCTCAAAAGCCAAAGAAAGCAATGTTCTGGCACCTGATGATCACAGTAACTGGGAAACCATGACACTTGAGAATTATTATGATCCGGAACGGACGCACCTTCCGTCCGATGCTGAAGTTAAAACGATCACTTCCGGAATGAGTACTGCAACAGTAGTGAAATTCCTTGGCAAGCCTCATGAGGCGGGACCGACCTCCGGTATCGGTACGCTGGTGTGGTATACCGAGGAGGGTAACTGTTTTGTTGTTGCAGATATATTTAACGAGCTGACGGAAGACGAAAAACAGCTGCCCTGGTGGCAGCTTAGCATGAAAAAAGGCAAGGTAGTCGTTTATGGCCTTCGAAAAAACAGTTGGGACGGTGAGATCCTCTGGACGGAGCCCGGACCGACGCTTTCAGGCAATGAGCCGAACACGGCTCCTTCACGTCCGTCAAAACAGGAGAGCACGCAAGCTATAGATCCTACGGCTGCAACCGTTTACCCGCCGTATCCCAGACAATGAAACGGCTGTGGTGATAGAAGAGCATCATAAGGGATACCGGTGATTCCTTGACCGATAGGAGGCCGGAAATGCTTGCAAATGACCCGCCGCGGTGTATTACAATGCTTTAAGTGCGACCGCGATTACGGCAATTACAATTATTCCATCTTTGTTGGCTATTTTGCCGTTTCATCGGCGACAAATTGAGGAGGTTAAAGAAGATGAAAAAAGCCTATGTCTTGCTATTGATTATTCTCGTTCTTGTTATGGCCTCAACGCTGGTCATAAGCGCTTTCTTGCCTGAAAAAACGGATGGAAGCAGCAGGCAGTTCAGTGATTCCCCTATCAGCGCCGAGGCGGCTCTGAGCATTACCGTAGGGATGACGGCAAAAGAAGTTTACTCCCTGTTAGGTTATCCGCATGCTGCGTTCCATGAAGTTTTCTTAAACCATTATCCTATGCAATCTATGCTTGGTGGATTCGTATGGTATATCTATTATTGCAGTTCAGAACCTAACATGATCGGTTTCTTGTTTGCTTTGAATAAAGACGGCGAACTTCCAATCGTAACACAGATCAGGACGGATTTCATCACTACGGCAGGGATCGATGACATGGATACGATCAAAGCAGATATGGATCTTCTCTGCGGAGGAGATGCATCGGGGTATGCGGCTGCCCCCGGTGTTTTTGTACAAGCAGAAACAGCCTTGAATATTACAGCGGGAATGACCGCTCAGGAAGTGGTTTCGCTTCTGGGGTATCCAAAAGAGGAAGTGATGTATTATCCAATAACATCCGCTTCCGGCGAGGCATCGGGGGCCATCAGCTCCTTACTGTATATCTATTATTTGGATGATTATCCCAGTTATATGGGCGTTCGGTTTTCAGAGCCCTCTGACGGGAGCATGTCGGTCGTAGAGGAGATCGTGACTTCGGTCTTTTATACACGGATCGATGAAAACCAGAGCAGTATTCAGAACGGCTTCGATCATCTTATGGGAGTAGTCCCGTTCAAGGAACTGCCAAGTTATGAGCCCCCGGCAC
>JAGDBK010000057.1 GCA_017959065.1 Clostridia bacterium
CGAGATGGAGGTGATGAACTCCAATGAGCACAGGCATATGTTCTGCGGTCAGAAATCCGACGGCGTGTTCGGAGGAGCAGTTCTCGCGATGAAATGGTTCGCGACCAGGGATCTCGACTTCGCGCGCGAGGTCGCTTATCCGTACCTCATAGAGCAGGCAAACTTCTGGGAGGATTACCTTGTCTACGAAGACGGAAAATACGTTTCCTACAACGATTCGTCGACCGAAGTCATGTACTGGTGCGGCCCGGACTACAAACCTCAGGGACATGACCATATCAACAGTTCCACTTCGATCTGTTTCCTGCGGATGACCCTGAAAGCTCTTCTTGACATGACAAAGGAAATGGGCATTGACGAAGAACGCCGGGCGAAATGGCAGGATATCCTCGACAAGCGCAGCTATGAAACGACTACAGACGAGAGCGGACATACATATATCGCAAACTGCCGTCCGTTCGACGGTTCCGAGCCCCCGAAGTGCGGCTGGGGCCTGCTGTGGTACATTTATCTCGGCGGAGAATTCGGATACTATACCAATCGCGAATGGTACGACCTCGTCAAATACCAGTTCGAGGGGATGCACGAAAAGCTGTATGACAATCCGAACTGCTTTACCAAGGTATATGCTACCGCTGCCCGTATGGGCGAGGATCCCGATTTCATATTCGACAAGTACAAACAGGCTCTCAAGGACCACATGAGACCCAACGGACTTGTCAACCTCAATCAGGGCGGAATGGAACAGTGTACGGCCGCGCTCGGCTGCATCGGAGAGATGTTCCTTCAGAGTTACGAAAACATCATCCGCCTGTTCCCGTGCTGGAATTACAAGAATGACGCTTCGTTCACGAATATGAGAGCATACGGCGCGTTCGTGGTCTCCGCGGAGATCAAGAACGGGGAGATCCACGCCGAGATTACCAGTGAGAAAGGTCTCCCGCTGAGCATCGCGAAACCGGCTTCCGGGGAATATGTCCTCGTCAAGAACGGCGAACGCATCCCGCTCACCGAAGAGATCACGACAGTTGAGACCTCCGTGCTGGAGAAGATCACCGTAGCCCGCGCGTGATCTGATCAAAATCTTAAGATAACGATAACAATACCGTCTGAGTTCTTCAGACGGTATTGTTGGATAAGGAAGCATTATAAATGGAAAACAGGTTATACGGCGACGGCATTCACGACGACACTTCCGCAATACAGGAAATGATCGACGGAGCCGGGTGCGAGCTCTCTCTTCCGGCTCCGGAGAAGTTCTACCTAATTTCACGCCCACTGGAGCTCCCGTCGAATTTCAGGTTCACTCTCCCACGATTCGCGGAGATCAGACTCGCCAAAGATTCCAACTGTCTGATGCTCAAAAACAAGATGACCCCCGATCCTGAGTGCAAGGAAAGATCTTACTGCAAGATCTACAAAGATACTCCGGAAAGCATGAACATTGAACTGTCCGGGGGAATATGGAACTGCAACAATCTTGAGCAGGAACCGAACCCGATTCAGAAAAGAGACCGCCCCATACCTGAATACTGGGGATACGGCATGCTGTTTTTCAAGGTGAAAAATCTTAAGGTGTCCTCCCTTACGATTATGGATCCTCCCAACTTCGGGATCACATTCGACACTGTCTCTTATTTCACCGTCGAAGACATCACTTTCGACTACAAGCACTGGAAGCCTCTTGCCATAAATATGGACGGAGTCCACTTCGACGGCAACTGTCACTACGGAGTCATTCGAAACCTTAAAGGCTCCTGCTTCGACGACCTCGTCGCGCTGAACGCACCCGAGGGATCATGCGGTCCTATAACCAACATTGAGATCGACGGGATATTCGCCGAAAACTGCCACAGCGCCGTCCGTCTTCTCAACAACAACGAAGCAGTGGAGAAGATTCACATCAGCAATGTTTTCGGAACATATTATCAGTATTGCATAGGTCTGACAAGGTCCAAATACGACCCCGAGGAAAACGACGGATATTACGATGCCATCACTCTGGATCATATATACGCATCGAAAGCAGAGCGTACAGTTTTCCTCCCCTGGCAGGGAGACTATGTCTATTCCTTCTTCTCCATAGATCCCAACGTTCATGTAAAGAATCTGATTATCAGCGACTTTCACCGCAGAGAACGGGAAGTTTCTGTTGATACCGTCAGGATCCACAACGATACGGTAGTTGACCGTCTGACTCTGGAGAATATCACGGTTGAAAACAGCACCGGCAAGGAATTTCCGCTGCTGTCGGTCTATTCATCAAAGATCGGACATCTGATAATGAGAAATGTTTTTGCAGGTGAGAACGGAACGATCTTAAATGAAGGAGGCACTATCGACAAGATATCCGAAAGCTGATCCACCGCAGATTCAGAACTGGATCATACCGGATGATACTAACATTTTGAGATACAGCCAGCCCTCAGGACCAGATTACTTTTATCACCTTTAATTGTTGCAAAAAGCAATTCTATATGGTATAATTTCTCCGCTTTATAGTTTCGGCTTTATAAATTGAATACGGAGAGGTATCGAAGTGGTCATAACGGGGCTGACTCGAAATCAGTTTGCGAGAAATCGCACATGGGTTCGAATCCCATCCTCTCCGCCAAAAGATGAGTCTGCAAATGGTTTTCTGCCGTTTGCAGGCTCTTCTTTGTTTACCTGCAATCAACACGGACTTTTTCATTAACCGCTTTTATGTATATTTCCTTTAATCAATCGTTTTCAACCTCTCTTTAGTTTAATCTTTGTCTCTGCCGTTGACAGTTATCATTATAGCAATATCCTATAATGCAGTCCAGTTTGCGATTTTCATAAAAGAAGCGGCGGAGTACAATTTTACTCTGCCGCTTGTTATGTCATTCAGTTGTTCAAGGTCGCTTTATAGTTATTTCCCCATTCCTGCATAGA
>JAGDBK010000058.1 GCA_017959065.1 Clostridia bacterium
GCCAACTCGATCGGAAAGAACCTCTATAATTCCAAGATCTATCTTGAGACTGCCGATATGTTCGCATGGACCGCAGTCGTCATAATCATGAGCATTCTTCTGGAAAGGCTCATGATGCTGATGCTCGGACTGCTTAGAAGGAAGAAAAGATATGCTGACGATAAAAGACCTGCATAAGTCATTCGGAAGCAAAGTGCTCTTCGACGGCTTTTCGCTGACTCTTCCCGACAAAGGCTTTTACTGCTTCTCCGGCCCTTCAGGGTGCGGGAAAACGACGCTTCTGAGGATCATCTCGGGGCTAGACACCGATTACCGGGGCACGGTCGAGGTCAAAGGCCGTGTGTCATATGTATTTCAGGAAGACCGTCTGATCCCTTTCCTGACTGCCTTTGAAAACGTGAACGCCGTATGCCGTGACAGAGAAAAGACCATGTATTTCCTTTCAGGACTAGGCATTGACGGATCCGCCGGTCTGTATCCTGACGAACTGTCCGGAGGGATGAGAAGAAGGACCGCCATTGCCAGAGCGCTCTCGTTCCCTCATGACATCATACTGCTCGACGAGCCGTTCAGCGGACTTGACGGCGATCTCAGACACGTGACCATAGAACTGATAAAGGAATGCGAAAAAGACAGTCTTGTGATCCTGGTGACGCACGAACGCGACGAGATTGATGCGATGGGGTGCGAGACCATTCCGGTCGGCAAAACAGAGGAATGAGTATCTGACCGGTCCCCGGTCATGATCTGAAGCACAATTGATCCGCGAAGAGCGACATGATCAGAAAAAGCGTATGCCGGGCATCTGAAAACAGATGCCCGGCATACACTGTGTTTATGAGGAAAATCATTCAGAATTCCAGTGAAATGATCAGGTCCATGATTTCATATATATCATATGACATATCAAACTCCGCGATATACACTATGTCCCTGTCTTCTCCCTGAGGATAGTAAACGAGCATCCTGCTCTCTCCGTGCGCACTGTCCCCGTCTTCCAGAAAAGTTCTGCCGAGATACTCATACTCAACCGGGTCGAAAGTCGAAAACTTTGAAGAGATCCTGCTTTCGTCCCTGACGGTGATGCTGCCCCGGTCGAACTCATACTCTACGTTCAGGCAGAGCGCCCCTTCAGAGCCGGTATCTCCGCTGCTGCTTACGATCCCGGCCCTGTATCCGAGGAATCCCGCGTCATCGCAGATAACTATGGGATGACCGAATCTTTCTCTTGCCTCTTCATAGCTGAGCGGCACTTTCGTATATACCGCGCCGGCGGTGTATCCGGACTTTCCGCCGGGATTATTATCCTGACCAGGCTGGTATTCTTTGGAATCAGCCTCCGTCACGTCTGAATTATCTGTCGTTTCGCCAGCAGGTTCTGTCTCCGGCACTTGCGTATTCCCTGTTTCCATACCCTCGTTCTTTTCGGTTGTGCCGTCCGAATTACGGATATCCGTTATGCTTGATTCTTCTTTCGGCTTTTCAGGATCTTTGCCGGTGATATCTTCAGAGCGATCCGTGCCCGGCGCTGTCACCGGAGCGCTTTCCGTTAACATGCCGGGAACTATTACAGCCGCCGTGATTACGCAGACCAGTACTGCGGCCGCAGCGCCCCACTTGGTCCATGAGAAACCGATTCCGGCGCGCCCGGCTTTACCTGAATTCTCGCTGGCTTCAATGAGATAATCGTCAATTTCCCCGATCGCTTTTCTCAGATCATCGCTTTTCATTCAAATAACCTTCTTTCTTCAGAAACTCGGCCAGTTTGTCTCTGGTCCGCTTAAGCGTGACCAGAACCTTGCTCTGCCCGAAACCGTATCTCTGGCTGATGCTCCTTACCGGATCATAAAACCAGTATCGTCTAATAAAGATGTTCCTCTCATCTTCCCTGAGAGACCGCAGGAACTCAGTGACAAGCTGCGACAGTTCCTTCTCTTCCATTACGGTCTCAACGTCATAGTCGCCTATGACCTCCTCCAGTTCATCAAACGGCAGATCATCAGTCCCGTCCGTTCTCTTTAGGGCGCTTTTCCTCCTGAGGCAGTCGACCGCCGTCTCTCTGGCGAGCTTTCCCAGATATGTTTTCAGGTTTGATGGCCTGTGCGGCGGTATGCTGTTCCAGGCTGCCAGAAGGACATCGTCCAGACACTCCTCGGAATCCTTGATATCGCCGAGAAGATTGCGGGCTATATACATGCAGTAGTTTCCGTATGATTTTCTGGACTCGGACAGCGCGTTCTCGTCTCTTTCCCAGTACAGTTCCACTATTGCCTCATCTTTCACTTTGATCCTCCTCTGGTTTGTAAAGGCCTTTCACTCTAATACCCGTAAATGATCCGGAAATATTACAATGCCGGCAGATAATTATAGTTCGAGCCCCGAAGCCGAACACTGCGTTCCGCCTTTCGGGGCTCGAAAAACGTTATGTCATTATCACTCAAACCTGTGTCCTTCAGCTGGCCGGTCAGACAGGGGACGGATACGGACCGTCAGGATCCCGATTCTTCTCCGATATATAAAGTTCTGAGCACATCTATATCGGAATCGGTAAGTATCCCGTCTACAATAAGAATCTCGTCGAGTACTGCCGGGAGCGGTGAACCGTTCTCGCCCGTGCCGTCCTGTCCGATGTTCAGCACCGGCATCCCGTCGATACTCTTCGTTCCCATAATACCGGTGATCTTTGCGGGAATAAATTCGCCGAAATCGTATGAGATCCGCATCTCTTTCAGTTCGCGGTCCATGACCACCACGACATATACCCAGCCGTTCGGGTAGTCGGACGGCATAGGCCATGAAACACTGGTGCGCAGTCCTTTGTAGCACATATCGAATTTCACTTCGCTGTTTTCAGTGAGGCAAAGGACGAATCCGCTGTTCTGACCGTTGCTTCTGTCCTTGTTCGACATTATAGACGGTTCGGAGACCATTCCGTCAGTCTTGATCCAGAAAGCCACGGAGAAACTGCCGTCGCCGAATGCCTGATCGGGAAGAGACACGTAACCGTCATCGAACTGGATCGCCTCGCCGAAATAACCTTCGACATAATACAGTTTGCCGTTTGCCGATGTTTCGTTTTTACCGGTGGCATCGACCACGTTTCCGTCAAAAGGCAGATAAGCGCGCACTCTTTCAGTCCCCAGAAGAGCGGCCGCGGAGTCCTCTATGCCGGGAGTCGGAGACGACTCGTGCGTCCTGTGCTCGAAATCAAAAGGACAAATCGGCCTCTCGCCGGCTTCGACCCCTTCGAACACATGGGACGGTACACGTGAAGTCCACGTTTCGGGCTGCTTGTCCGCAAGTCCGAGAGCGTAAAGCACTATCGAGGCGATGTCGCGGACCTCCATCTCGCCTGTTTCCCCTGCTTCGATGCCGGGTCCGGCTGCCGCGAACATGATGTATCTTTCGGCGTCGGTCCATCCGCCGTGACTGCCGCCGCTGCTATTGGGTGTTCCTCCGTGATCCGCAGAGACGATGAACAGCGTAGACTCGATAAGTCCCCGTTTTTCCAGAGTCTCATATATCCTCTGGATATAGCCGTCGGTGATGCTCAGCTGCTGAAGATGTCTCTCACCGCCGTATCCGGAAGAGTGTCCGGCGCTGTCCACTTCATCGAACTGAACGAACATCAGGGTCGGATCGTTGTTTTCGAGATACTCGCAGATCTTGTCGGTCAGTTCCGCATCATTTCCGGTATCCTTTTTCACGCCGATACCTTCCTCGATGATGCCTATGTTTATCGGATTCCAGTCACAGAATGAAGCGAGCTCGGCATCCGGGATGTTCTCCCTGATAACTTTGAACACGGATGGATACGGGCTGTCCTCCGGGAAAGGGACCGATTCGACTATTCCGTTGGTAAGACTGTGGTAAACCGGTGTTACGCCGTGGAGCATAGAGCCCCAGCACTGAGCGCTGATCGTCGGTTTTGATGTGATGCATCCGTATGTGACAGAACCTTTTTCCATTATCCTGTCCAGATTAGGCGTGTCGGCCTCTTTGAAAAACGCTCCGCCGCCGTCGACGCCGATGATGATCACGTGGGATATTTCTGGGACGGGCTCAGGACCCGGATCCGAAGATTCTGCAGTGGTGCCGTCCTCTGACTCGGCCGGTTCCCCTGTCTGATCGGGAGATCCGGTATCTGTACCCTGTTCCGGTACATTGCTGCAGGCTGCTGAAAGCAGCAGAGCGAGCAGGATCAAAACGGAAAATAATCTTTTCATTTTTCCTCCGCAATATATTATTGATTGAAAACGGAAAACCGTCAGCGGCAGTCCGGCTGCTTTTTCAAGGTCAGACCGCACTTGATGAGAATTATAGCATATGCGTAATAATCGTTTCAACCGAATGAGGTATGGAATACCGGCTTCCGCTCACGGGAAACAGTTCATATCACCCTCAGTCATTCTGTTCTGAACGATCCGACGGCGCTGACGCGTTCTTTTCCTCCGGTCCCTTTTGCCGTAATACGCCAGAAGTATTCTGTGCCGCCGTCAAGTGCTCCTCGCACGAGTGCGCTGGGTTCGATCAGCCCGTCCCTATCCAGCACGACATCGCTCATGGATTCATTCCGGGCCACGGTCAGAACATATTCAGATGCTCCTGGGGAATTCTCCCATCTGAAAACCACAAAACCGGGATCGGCGTCACTGCCTTCATTCGCCGGTGCGGTCAGCGCGAAATCCGCGGGAGCGGGTGCACCAGGATGATAGGCGAGAACTCTGAGAGCGTCTTCGCTGTTTGAAGGGTCGCCGTAAATGAACGACACATATCTTCTTCCCATGTCCCATATCTTTCCGGAGAACACGGACAGATCATAAATGAACAGGAACACATAATTATCGGGACTCCCAGACCCGTCTACGTTTTTATACAGTCTCGGTATGACCGGGAACTGTCCCGGCATCGGGTCATAATCCGCGACGTTCGCGTACGTGTTTGCAAAAGCTTCTAGATCCCCGGTCGTAAACGATATGCCCGCATTGTGAGCCGCGATGACGGTACGCAGATCTATCATCCCGTGAGAAGTATCCTCGACGCCCGAGGCTTCGTCAAATTCGCCGATCACGTCGGCGTAGTTCCATTTCATCGTATTGCCGTCAAGGCGGCGGACGAACGAATCAAAAGTGGAGACCATGGAATCGGCTCTGTCAAGATATTCATTTACCCTTTCCTCACCGATATCCAGTTTGGACAGTTCGATAAGGGCATACGCCATCATCAGGTACTGATTGTGCGGGAGCGTCTCTTCCGCGACCGTGTCCCCGTCTTCAACGAGAGTGAGCCGGTTCATATATACCCCGTACCAGTCGCTCCAGTCACGGTCAAACGCCGGTATGATATCGTCAACGGTCACCGCGAGTATATAATCCGCCATCTCCCTGAATGACAGCCCGTGCTTTTCGGAACGCGCGGAATACAGAGAAGGCTTGCTCGCGAGAAGGTTCAGAAAATCAGCCGCGGCGCTCGCAATGGCGCCGGAATGAACGAGGAATTCATTGTACCCAACTCCTCCGTACATGTCTGACACTCCCCAGTTCCTGTATCCGTCACCGTCATTGTCCTCGGCGAGAAGATATATGCCGTACAGACTGTCGGCCATATTGGTCAGATACCTCATATCGTCCGTCGCGCAGTACGCCCTGAAGAGCGCATTCAGTGTATACGCGCTTCCCCATGCGAGCGAGCTCGAGTTTGCGGTAACGATACGGTCCGGATTAAACCGTTCGCAGTATTCAGAAGAGTACGCGAGCCATTTTTCGTAATCATCTTCATATTCCGCAGGGTCTAGCATGTGATCAACGGCATTTTCCGGATCCATGATCGAGATCACGGTCTGATCGTCTCTCCCGCTGAACCACACAAGGACCTTCACCCCGTCCCCTGACAGAAGGGTGTATTTCGATTCGCCCTCCTCCATGGTGTCTGAGATCTCATATCCTGAAGAAACGCATTTGCCGATATAATCCTCATAATCCTGCTCTTCCGTACCCCAGACGGTCTTGGAATACAATACTCCGTTATCGTTGATCAGGCTTCCGTTGGCGCCGGCATCCATTTTAACGATCTTAGCGGTTATATCTCCGCTTGTGGGTATGGAAACGGTCCATGACGAGTCGACCGTTATCTCAGACGGTGATTCCCCGACTTTCTCCCTTAGCCAGTCGCAGAACGCGGATCCGTCCTTATCGTCGTGAATGTTTATCTGATACTTGTTCCCTATAAGCTTCGCGGTCACGCATCCGTATGAGGACGCGTTCTCAAACTCCTCGGTTCCCTGGACACTGGTCTTCCCGACAAGGATTATGCATCTTCCCGGATATTTTTCCTCTTTGAACAGCTTATCTGTCAGAGCAAGAGGATACTGCGCGCCGGTGACTTCGCCGAGCAGAGCCGAAATGTTCTTGGCGCTTTTTTCGATATACTCCGATTCGTACTGAGGATAAACGATTATACAGTTGAAATTTCCGTCTTTGAACATCACTACGGGATCGACGGGCGGCTCGTCCGGGACGGCTTCATCCGTGTCGCCGCTCGTGTCGTCTCCGGTCTCAGTGTCTGCCGGTGCTTCTGTCTCATCCGGTACTGAGGTAAGATCATCCGGTGTTCCGTTTGCTCCGCATGAAAGCAGAAGCGAAACGATCATCAGGAAACTCATAACCAGCGCGGTGATTCTGATACCCTTCATACTGTCATCCATTCCGCCGGCCATGCTTTCGTATCGGAGAATCAGGTGATACAAAAGCACCGGCTATATTATTCGGACGCTGACGCCGCATCGGCCGGAGATAAACCATACGATTCTCATTTCCGGCGCATTCGCCGCAGTCCGGGGGATACGCCTTCGTAAAGCCTCAGATGACATTACGATCCAATCAATAACGGGACCGCCGCATCAGCTAAGTTAATTGTACTTGATTGAAACTGATTCGTAAAGGCTTGGAAAAAAATAATCGGCCAGGAATTGATTTTTTTGATTACATAGAGCATAATATCTATAAGAAAACAAAAGAGGTGGGCCCGAATGAATCCCGATATCGACATAAGCGAAACAGTTCTTAAAACGGAACGCCTCGTCCTGCGTCCGTGGATGTACACCGACCTTGACGATTTCTATTCATATGCTTCAGTCGACGGAGTCGGACAGATGGCCGGATGGAAACCGCACGCGAACCGTGAGGAATCACTGATCATCCTGACCAAATTTATAGAGAACAGAAGAACTTTCGCCCTTGAGTTTCAGGGAAAAGTCATAGGATCCCTGGGGATCGAGAGATACAAAGAGGACAGGTTCCCGGAATTTGACAGCCTGCTGTGCCGGGAGATAGGATATGTCCTGTCAAAGGATTACTGGGGACGCGGCCTTATGCCGGAAGCGGTTAAGGAAGCAGTTCGGTATCTTTTCGAATCTGTCGGGCTCGACGTCATCTTCTGCAGCAGGTTCCTCTCTAACAATCAGTCCAAAAGAGTTCAGGAAAAATGCGGATTCAGGCATTATGCTTTCGGAACATATGAGACGAAATTCGGCACGACCGAGGAAGATGAGACTAATATCCTGACGAAAGAAGAATGGCTGAAAGCGCGCTGAGATCCAGGCGCGTGTTTTTCCTGTCAAAACACCGGACCTGAAAAGGCTTCCGATGATCCTGCCGTCAGTAAACTATCCCTTGCTTTTCCGGACAATTCATATTACCATAATAATTAAGGACCGGCGAAAATCGACTTGAAAGGGAGAGGATTTGCCATGAAAAAGATAAAGCTGTTTGCTCTTTTGCTGGCTGCGGCGCTTCTGATAGCTGCTTTTGCGTCATGTTCGGAAATTCCATCAGACGGATCACAGACTGAACCGTCTAAAGACCGGACCGATCAGAATCCCGAAGATACGGAGAAGACGATCCAGCTCGGCGGGACGGATATTGCCGAGTATACGGTCATCTATTCCGAATCAGGTCTCGATTTCAGTCTTCATGCCGCAGAATACGTCAGCGGGAAGATCTCAGAGCTTACAGGCAGGGATATTAAAATGGGACTCGATACAGAGACAGCAGAGTCTGAAAACGAGATAGTCATCGGAAAGACGAACAGATCAATCTCTTCCGCTGCGGACGATGAAGAACTCGGGGATTTTGAGTATTTGATCGTAAAATCCGGGAAGAAAGTTCTTCTTTACGGTGAAGAATACATGGTCGCTTCCGCCGCTTACAATTTTGTAAAAGACCTCGCCGAAGGCAAACAGATGGACACCGAAGAAGAAAAGAAGACCCTCAAGGCAGAATTTGAGGATCCGAAGAACTTCATTCTGTTCATCGGCGACGGAATGGGATTCAATACTTTAAAGTTCGGCAAAGAGCTTTACGGCAAAAACATCGAGATACCGACCAAGTCTCCGCTTCCCGAGACGGGAGGATACAGTCAGGATGATATAGTTGCATTCAGACTGCCGAATCAGGGACAGTCCTACACCCATTCTCTGGACAGCGATATAACAGACAGCGCAGCCGGCGGGACCGCACTTGCCACCGGTTACAAGACGTACAACAGCGTGATAGGGCTCGATCTCGATCTGAATCCGATAAAGAACCTGTGTGAACTTGCAATCGAGAAAGGCAAGAAGACCGCTGTTATAACCACGGACAACAAAGCCGGAGCCACTCCCGCCGCATATACCGCGCACACTCTGAGCCGGGACGATGAGGAATTCATCCTCTGGAGTCAGGACAACAGCGACGTTGACACGATCATCGGCCAGCTTAGAGAACCAGGGCTGCTCCTTTGGGATCAGCTTCAGGCTGTGACCGATGAAGAAAACGGATTTTTCATGATGTTTGAGGAAGCGTTTACCGATCAGGCTTCCCACGGCAACGACACACCGGAGCTCTGTCTCGCATATCTGAGGGTCAATACGGCGCTCAGAATATTCCTTGAGTACGCAATGTACCATCCAGATACGGCTATTATCATGACCGCGGATCACGAGACCGGCGGGATCCAGTACGATGAAGAAGCCGCTGAATACGTTTTTACCACAAAAAAACACACCAGCGTCAATGTCCCCCTTCTTGGGATAGGCAAAGGGACAGAAGAAATCGACGGGGCAACATTCGATAACACCGCCGTTGCGAAGCTGATTTCAAAACTGATGGGTGAAGAAAGCTTCGGGGATCCCGAAATGCCCCTGTACAGAGAAGGCACCACGGGTTTAGAGATAACCCCTGACGCCGATCTCGTGAAAATGGCTGTGCGTTTCAAAAAAGCAATAGCAAAATACAATTCAGAGACCAAAGAATCCGTTCCGCTGTACTGATCTGATCTACTCAGCAGAAGCAAACGGAAAAATACCGAAAGGAAGATCTTATTATGGCAGAAGACAAAGAAAAAGAAGTGGAAGAAACCGAGCAGAAGCCGAGGCAGCCTGAAAATAAAGAAAACAGCGATCACGCGAAACTGTGGATTTACGCATTCGCTTTTGCAATAATGTGCTTTATTTATGCAGGCTGCAAACTGGCCGGACTGGAATGGGCGGCATCCCGTTCATGGTGGGAAGTCGGAGCGTGGGTAGGTGTCGCTGTACTGATAATAGTGGCATTCATATTCAGAAAAATGATCTCAAGACTTTTCTCGGCGATCAAAGAGAAGATCCGTTCAAAAAGGCCGAAAAATGATGATTGACTGACCCCGTAGGATACCTAAATCGTCTGTTATCGCATGCGGCATGAGTATTTTTCGTACTCATGCCGCTTTTCTGTTCCGCGATAATTCTGATGTATTTCCGAAGCCGGAGGACTCAGTATCCAATCCCGTATTCATTCACTGTTTTATGTGAAAACGGAAAGCAGACCGCTGCCTCCCCATTGGAACGAAAAACGCCCGGAAGAAAAATCTTCCGGGCGTTTAATCTGTTATTCAGCTGTGTCGACAGCTTTACGCTGTCTGTTCAGGATACCGAAGGACAACAAACACCTGTCTGGGTTTATTATTCCTCCGGGTCACAGGCTGTCCGTTCGGACAGCCTGCGGCTCACAGAGCTTTTCACTGTCAGGCGTGATTTCTCTTCCTTCTCCTCGTAACGGTGAACACGATTCCGGATACGGATGCAAGAAGCATCGCAACTGCCGGGAATACTGCTCTGTCTGATGTCTGAGGAGGATCCTCATGCGGCGGTATCCAAGTATTGGTGACCTTGGTACCGTCAATGGATGTACTGTATCCTGCTACCGGATCTTCGCTGATCGTGTACTTGATCTCGACTCCGTCTTTGTACTTCTTAAGGCCGCTGAATTTGAATGTCCAGTCTGTCTCGGCTGTCACAACGACATGGTCTATCTCGATTCCGTCAACGTAAAGTCTGATCGTTACGCTTGCGGGTCTCTGATTATCCTTGTCGGTCTCGCCTGCCCAAATCTTGACGCCCTTAAGTTCGATCTCCTCCGGTACGTAGGTGTTCGTAAGAGTCGTAACTTTGCCTTCGGTCGTGCTTCCGCTGAGTACATATCCTGCGGGTACGTCTATTTCCTCCCAGGTATATGTGATCTCATTTCCGTCTTTGTTCTTCGGAAGTCCGGTTACGGTGACTGTCCAGCTGTTTTCTTCATTCAGTTCGACAGGTTCGCCGTATGCCTCGCCGTCTGCCATCAGCTGAACGGTGATGGACTCGGGTCTTACACCGTCCTGATCGTCAGAATCGATCCAGACCTTTCTGACGGTCGCTTCGGTCTCTTCGGGAGTATGCGGGTTGATGA
>JAGDBK010000059.1 GCA_017959065.1 Clostridia bacterium
AATCGATTGAATTCTTGATTCCTGTAAGATTAACTTCTACTTTTAACCCTGATTTCCCCTTTGATGCCTGATCTCTGTAAGAGTAATTTCCACTCCGCCATGACTGGCTTTCAAAGTGGATTTTACTTTTTCACTTCAGCGCAGGCTTTTTCGCAAACCTGTGACCGCTTGCTTGACATATCTAAAAATATATAATAAAATATAGGGTAGTGTATTCACTGGGATGCTAGGGTACTTGCCCCCCTGCTTCATAGATTTGAATCATCAAGACGAGCCGCGTAACGCGGTATGAACGGATATGCAAATAACAATTGAGGAGGTGTTTTCTTGGATCCGATTGTAACAGCATTGGTAATTGTCGCTACAGCAATTGTGGCTTTGATAATCGGTATCGTTATCGGCTTCCTGTACAGGAAAAAAGTTGCGGAAGCTCAGATAGGATCCGCCGAAGAACAGGCAAAGAGGATTGTTGAAGAAGGCATTAAAAGCGCAGAGGCAAAGAAGAAAGAGGCCTTGATAGAGGCCAAAGAAGAGATACTAAAAAGCAAGACAGAATCGGAAAACGAGTTAAAGGAACGCAGAAAAGAAGTTACCAGACTTGAGTCCCGGCTAAACCAGAAGGAGGAACAGTTAGACAAGAAGATCGAGCAGATAGAAGATAAGTCATCGCAGCTCGACAAAAAGATCAAGGAGAACGAAAAAGCAGCTGAAGAAATAAAAGCCTCTCTGGAAAAGCAGATCGCCACGCTCGAAAAGATTTCCGGAATGTCCGCGGATCAGGCAAAAGAAGAGCTCATGCTTCGTATTGAAGGCGAAGTCAAGCACAAAATGTCCATACGCATGCTTGAGCTTGAGGCACAGTTTAAGGACGAGGCCGACATGAAAGCCAAGAATATCCTTTCACAGGCTATCCAGCGCTGTGCTCCTGACTTTGTCGGTGAAGTTACGGTATCCTCTGTCAACCTTCCGAATGATGATATGAAGGGCAGGATCATCGGCCGCGAAGGAAGAAACATCAGAGCCATAGAGACTCTTACAGGCGTTGATCTTATTATCGACGACACGCCTGAAGCAATTACCATTTCAGCTTTTGACCCCGTAAGAAGAGAGATTGCCAGAATAGCTCTTGAGAAGCTGATATCCGACGGGCGCATACATCCCGCCAGGATCGAGGAAACAGTTGAAAAGGCGCGCAAGGAAGTCGACGCCGCAATCAAGGCAGCCGGTGAGAAAGCCGTGATCCAGACCGGCGTTCACGGTCTCAATCAGGAACTGGTGCGTCTGCTTGGAAGGCTGAAATACCGTACGAGTTACGGGCAGAACGTACTGCAGCACAGTATGGAGGTTTCTTTCCTTTCCGGGATAATCGCAGACGAGCTCGGTATCGATTCCACGCTTGCCAGACGGGCGGGACTGCTTCACGATATCGGCAAAGCGCTTACACAGGAAGTCGAGGGATCTCACATTCAGATCGGTGTCGACCTCGCAAAGAAATACAAGGAAAACAAGGAAGTCATCCACGCGATCGAAGCTCATCACGGAGACGTCGAGCCCACGACGCTGGTCGCCATTATCGTCCAGGCAGCAGATGCTGTATCTGCCGCCAGACCCGGCGCCCGCAGAGAAGAGCTTGAGAATTATATCAAACGTCTGACCAAGCTTGAAGAGATCACAAACAGTTTTGACGGCGTCGAAAAATCATTTGCCATTCAGGCAGGCCGCGAAGTCCGCATTATGGTCAAGCCGGATCAGGTCAGTGATGCCGAAATGCTTCAGCTTGCCCATGATATCGTGACCAAGATCGAATCCGAGCTTGAGTATCCCGGACAGATCAAGGTTAATCTCATACGCGAGAGCAGGACTGTGGATTACGCAAAATAAGTGCACGTAACAATCTGATATTCATCGTTTCATTTTTCAAGGCAGCGCATCCTAATGATGCCTGCCTTGCCTTTTAAAACGGAGTAGTGCCGAATCAGCTATACGGAAGGAGGGGCATGTTATTAAGATTCTTGCGATAGGAGATATTGTCGGCGAAGCTTCATCCGCTGCTCTTCGAAAGAAACTCTGGGGCATTCGCGATCTGCTCGGAGCCGACGCAGTGATAGCAAACGGCGAAAATGCCAGTTCCGGTAACGGTCTTTCCCCTTTCGATGCGGAAATGCTTCTTCAGTGCGGCGTTGATGTAATCACATCAGGCAACCACATTTGGAAGAAAAACGATATTAAAGCTTTTCTCGATTCGAACAATAAAGTGCTGAGACCTGCCAACTATCCGTCCCTGTGTCCGGGAAACGGATATACGGTAATGGACTCGAATGGTTTCCGTATTCTGGTTGTAAATCTTATGGGCACTGTTTACATGGAGTCTCTCGCATGTCCTTTCGATACTCTTGAAGGCATCCTCAGGAGAGAGGAAGGCAATTATGATCTGTCCGTAATAGACTTTCATGCCGAAGCCACTTCCGAAAAGCTCGCTCTGGCATACGAGTTCGACGGCAGAGTAACAGCGGTTGTCGGTACGCACACGCATGTTCAGACTGCAGATGCCCGGGTTCTGCCGAAAGGGACCGCATTTATAACGGATCTTGGGATGTGCGGTCCGGTAGACGGCATACTCGGTGTAAGAAAAGAGGAAGTCATCAGTAAGTTTCGCACGAAAATGCCCGTGCGTTTCGCAGCGGCATCCGGAAGCATTCTCCTTTGCGGCGCCGTCATCGAATCCAATAACAATGCAAAGGTATCGATAGAAGCGATCCAGATGGATCTTTGATCAAACGAACCGGAGAAGGTGTCCGCGATTTTCTTCAGATCACGCCTCATGACGGACACAATTTCCGTTCGGCTGACTCTTCCTGCCGCCAATTCTTTCAAAATCCGGTTATTGCCTGTCTTTGGGCTGGCTTATAGACGAAAAAACCCCTGACGGTTCATTTTCTCCGTCAGGGGTTTTTGTCATTCTGTTTCAGTCTTTGCTGTCTATCAGACGCAGCCCGAGTTCTTCAAGCGCTTTGGGATCCGGATATGACGGACAAGAACTCATCGGTTCCGACGCATTCTGAACTTTCGGGAATGCTATAACATCGCGCAGGCTTTCCGCCTTGCACATCAGCATCGCCAGTCTGTCCAGCCCGATTCCCGCGCCCCCGTGAGGCGGCGCTCCGTAGTGATACGCTTCGACAAGGAATCCGAATTTCGCTTCTATCTCCTCTTTGGTAAGACCCAGGGAGCGGAACATCTTCTCCTGAAGCTCATAATCGGTTATCCTAATTGATCCGGAAAGAAGCTCCGTCCCATTGAGCACGAGATCGTATGCTTTAGCCCTTACCCTACCGGGATCGGAATCAAGATATTCCAGACATTCATCGAGCGGCATAGTGAACGGATGATGCATCGCGACCCAGCTCTGCGTCTCTTCAGACCATTCAAAGAACGGAAACTCGGTTATCCACAGGAAATTATATTTATTCTCCGGAATCAGGCCGAGTTTTCTTCCCAGAATCCCTCTGAGAGCTCCGAGAACCGGAAGGACCACCTTGTCCTTGTCCGCAATGATAAGAGCCGTGTCACCTTTTTCGCAGCCCAGTTTCGCACACATCGAAAGCAGTTCGGCTTTTTCGACGAATTTTGAGAAAGAGCATGAAGGCTCGTCATCGATCCAGCGTATATACGCAAGCCCTCTGGCGCCGATTCCTTTGGCGGTTTCAGTGAACTTGTCTATCTCTTTTCTGGAAAGTGTTTCCGCAGCACCCTTTGCGACTATTCCGCGCACAGATCCGTCCTGCTGGGAAGCGGCGGACGAGAAGACGGAAAATCCGGTATTCCGGCAAATATCGGATATATCACATATTTCCATCCCGAACCGGGTGTCAGGCTTGTCAGACCCGAACCGATCCATGGCATCCCTGTATGTCATGCGCAGGATGGGCAGATCCACTTTTTCTCCCAGGATCTCGCCGAAAAGTCTTTCGATAAAGCCTTCCACCATCTTCATGATGTCTTCCTGAGTCACGAAAGACATTTCAAGGTCTATCTGCGTAAATTCCGGCTGGCGGTCTGCGCGAAGATCCTCATCCCTGAAGCACCTGGCAAGCTGAATATACCTGTCGTATCCGGAAAGCATAAGAAGCTGCTTGTAAATCTGCGGAGACTGAGGAAGCGCATAGAATTTCCCCGGCTGGATCCTTGATGGAACGATATAGTCTCTGGCCCCCTCGGGGGTCGGCTTGATCATCATGGGAGTCTCTATCTCGAGGAACCCGTTCTCATAAAAATAGTTCCGGGCCACCTGCGCTATTCTGTGACGCATCATGATATTGTTCTGAAGAGACGGCCTGCGAAGATCCAGATACCTGTATCGGAGCCTGAGCTCGTCACGGACCGAGACATTGTCATTGATCTCAAACGGCGGAGTCTCTGCCGCTGATAGCACTTTCAAACTTTTAACGGCGATCTCGACCTCACCGGTCTTCATGTTAGGATTGACCGCGCCCTCTCCTCTCGGACGGACAGTACCGGCCGCGGCCAGAACGAATTCCGACCTGATTTCGAATGCTTTATCAAAAATGGATTTTTCTGTCTGATCGTCAAAAGCGAGCTGCACTACTCCGGTCCTGTCTCTCAAATCGATGAAAATGAGAGCCCCGAGGTCTCTCTGCCTCTGTACCCAACCGTTGACAGTCACTTCTCGCCCTATATCCGCGCTGGAAAGTTCACCGCAATAAACTGTTCGCCTGTCTTCTGAACAAAAAAGAGCAGCCATCTCAAAAACCTCATAAATTTATATTTTTCAAATTATTCGAAACATTTCGGACAGATCGTCAAAAATATGATCGGCGCCTGCCTCGGCAAGACGCTGCCTCGTATATCCGGTGGTAACGGCCATTACCGTCATACCAGCTGCTTTTCCCGCCATGACTCCGGATAAAGAATCTTCGCACACTATGCACTCTGAAGCTTTTCTTCCCGCTTTTTCCGCTGTGAGAAGAAATATCTCCGGATCCGGCTTCTGGCTCTTTACATCCAAAGCTGTCAGGATGACGCTGAATACTTCCGGGGAAAAACCGAGGAACCTGATGTTGAATTCCAGTTTGATCCGGTCCGACGCCGAAGCGATCGCCACGGAAAAGCCCCTTTCCAGGGCAGTACTGATCACCCTTTTAGACCAGGGGAAGGCAGAGAGCCTCTCGGGATGCTCCATATATATCTCGTATGCCCTTTCCTTCATCACCGGGTCATATGAAAGGCCGTATTTTTCAGCGACTCCGCCGACAAATCTGTCGTCGCCTTTACCGGTGAATTCCAGAAAATCTTCCGGTCTGGGGTTGATCCCGAACTCGGTCAGCGATTCCAGGGAAGCCATTCCTATCGCGCCCTCAGAATCGATCAGCGTCCCGTCCATGTCGAAAATAATGAGCGGGGCTCCGCCGTTCAGACAAATTCTTTCCATAATTCCTTAAGTTCGACTTCCTTGCTGGAGCCCTGGATCATATCCTTTAGCACTGCTTTGCCCGCCTGCAGTTCATTGTCACCGATGACGACAGCATAGCGCGCTTTGATTTTATCCGCATATTTCATCTGTGATTTAACCGATCTTCCGACGATATCGCAATCGGCGTAGATCCCTTTTTCTCTCAGAACAGCGACCTTGGAAAGCGCATACTTTACCGCTTCTTTTCCCATTGTGCAGAAATAGACTGCGGGAGCTGCCGAAGCAGGCAATTCGGCACCGGACGCCTTCATGGCAAGAATAAGGCGTGTCAATCCCATCGCGAAGCCTATGCCGGGAAGATCCGGACCGCCGAGTTCCTTCATAAGCCCGTCGTATCTTCCGCCTCCGCAGACAGTGCTCTGCGCGCCGATACTTCCGGAAATAAACTCAAAGACTGTCCTGGTGTAGTAATCAAGACCTCTGACGATATACGGATCAATCTCATACCGGATACCCATCGAAGAAAGATACTCCGTCAGCGATTCAAAATGATCTTTGCATTCTCCGCAGAGATAGTCGATCATTTTCGGTGCTTTTTTCGCGATCTCGCTGCAGACAGGCGATTTACAGTCAAGTATTCTTAATGGATTGGTCTTCAGCCGCTCTCTGCAGCTATCACACAGTTCCCCGCTGTAATCAGTAAAGTAGTCGACAAGAGCCTTCCGGTATCCGGGCCGGCATTCGGGGCATCCTATCGAATTTATGTGTAGAACGGCGTCCTTTATTCCGAGAGAACCGATGATCTCATTTGCGAGAGAGATAACTGTCGCGTCAGCAGAGGGATCCGCTGATCCGAACATTTCAGTTCCGAACTGGAAAAACTCGCGACTCCTTCCCGCCTGAGGCTTCTCATATCTGAAACAGCTTATCAGATAATACAGCCTTAAAGGCATGGCATCAGAACATCTGCCGTTCTCGATCAAGGCCCTTACTACGGAAGCCGTCCCTTCAGGACGGAGAGTAAACGACCTGTGTTCACGGTCTTCGAACGTGTACATCTCTTTCTGTACCACGTCTGTACTGTCCCCGACCCCTCTTGCAAACAGTTCTGTAGATTCGAAAGTAGGGGTCCTGATTTCTTCATAGCCGTATTTTGAAGCTGTTTCCCTGACGGTATTTTCTATAAACCGCCAGAGAGGAGTCTCCTCCGGCATTATATCCATTGTCCCTCTCGGTTTGCTGATCATATAGTCCCCTTCCTGCCTCTGCACGGTCTGCTCATCTTGCCCGATATTATAGCATTCCGACGATAAAAAAGCAAGTACAGCAGGCCTGACAACAGCGAACGGCACGACCAGAAGGTCATGCCGTCCACGATGCACTGTAAGACTGTCTGTTACATGCGGCAGATACCGCCGCCCCTTTCCTTATACTGGAAAAGCTGAAAACTATTCGATCTCCACTATGATCTTCTTGCCGATTAAGGTGGAGGCGGATTTCATAAGCGAACGTATCGCTTTGGCGATCCTTCCGTGTTTTCCGATGACCATTCCCACATCGCCCTCGCTCACCTTGAGCGTCAAAAGGATAGTGTTGTCGTTTTCCGACTGAATGACCTGGACGTCGTCGGGATTGTCTACAATCGCCTTGGCTATGTCAGATAACAGTTTTTTTACGTCGAGCATTATTGAATTCACCTGCCGGGATTACTCGGTAATACCGTTTTTCTTAAGCAGAGCGCGAACGGTATCAGTAGGCTGAGCACCGTTACTTATCCATTTTTTGGCCGCTTCCGCATCAATATTGATGTCAACAGGATCAGTCATCGGATTATAGTAACCTATCTCCTCGATAAACCTTCCGTTACGCGGATAACGCGAATCAGCTACGACGACACGGTAAAAAGGCGTCTTCTTTGCGCCGATTCTTTTGAGTCTGATTTTTACTGCCATTATATGCCTCCTAATAAAGTAATATATAAATAAACTGATTTGAATTCAGATTATTTCATTGAAAAAGTGGATCCGTCAGATGTTGAAAGGCATCCCGCCGAGCCTGAATTTCCCTTTTTTCTTGCCGGGACCGGTAAACTGCTTCATAAGCTTCTTCATCTGCGAGAACTGCTTTAAAAGTCTGTTTACCGCCTCGACAGAGGTACCGCTGCCGTTTGCGATCCTGGTCTTTCTGGAAAAGTTGATTATCTCCGGATCGTCCCGCTCTTTCGGAGTCATGGAAAGTATGATCGCCTCAACAGTGCCGATCATGTTCTCATCGATCTTTGCGTCTTTAAGAGCCGCAGTATTCATGCCGGGCATCATTGAAAGGATCTGATCAAGGCTTCCCATTTTTTTCAGAGACGAAAGCTGTTCAAGATAATCTTCAAGGGTGAATTTCTGATCTCTGATCTTTTTTTCCAGTTCTGCAGCTTTCTTTTCGTCGAAACTCTGCTGAGCCTTGTCGATCAGCGTAAGTACATCTCCCATGCCGAGGATACGTGAAGCCATCCTGTCCGGGTAAAACGGCTCTATAGTATCCAGTTTTTCCCCGACTCCGATAAACTTTATCGGCTTTCCGGTAACATATTTGACGGAAAGCGCGGCTCCACCCCTCGTATCGCCGTCCATCTTTGTCAGAAGGACACCGGTGATGTCAAGCTGGTCATTGAATCCGGACGCTATATTGACCGCGTCCTGTCCGGTCATTGCATCGACCAAGAGAATTATCTCGGTAGGCCTGACTGATTCCTTTATTGAGGAAAGCTCGTTCATAAGCGTCTCATCGATCTGCAGTCTTCCTGCCGTATCGATAAACACCATGTCGTTTCCGTGCTTCTTCGCGAATTCAACGCCGGTTTTTGCGATCTCGACGGGATCTTTTGAATCCTCGATGCAAAAAACAGGCACGTCTATCTTTTCGCCTACGATCTGAAGCTGCTTGATCGCGGCCGGTCTGTATACGTCGCAGGCCACCAGAAGCGGCCTCTTCCCCTGCTTTTTGAACATACCGGCAAGCTTTCCGCAGTGAGTGGTCTTACCGGCACCCTGAAGACCGACCATCATGACAACCGTCGGAGGCTGGGATGCTATCTCAAGCTTGGACTGGCTTCCGCCCATGAAGGATATAAGCTCTTCGTTGACTATTTTTACTATCTGCTGAGCGGGGACAAGGCTCTCAAGCACTTCGCTCCCGACGGCGCGCTCGGAAACTTTAGCCACGAAATCCTTTACGACCTTGAAATTGACATCGGCTTCCAGAAGAGCCCTCTTGATCTCGCGCATTCCTTCTTTGACATCCGATTCCGTCAGCTTTCCCTTGTTCCTGAATTTTTTAAATGCGTTTGCAAGCTTTTCCGAAAGGCTCTCTAACATTTTCTAACCCCTCTGATTCACTCGGAAAGACTCTTTGTCAGTTCCATAATTTTGTCGATTTCCTCAGCTACGGAATCATCCCCTGCGTTTTCCCTGATCTTTTTCAGTCTCCCTATGACCTCATCGACAATAGTTCTCGTTTCAGAGAACCGTTTCTCAAGGCCGAGACGGCTCTCATAATCCTTAAGCTGATCCTCGCCCTTTTTGATTATGTGTCTGACTCCCTGTCTGGAGATATTCAGCTCATCTCCGATCTCGGAAAGAGACAGATCGTCCTCATAATAAAGAGAAAGGACATTCCGCTGCCTCGGAGAAAGCAGATCACCATAAAAATCGAGCAGAAACGGCATCGTAAGATCTTTTGAAAACATTTCCGACCTCTCCCAGAAACCTCGGACGTCAGGGTGTAAAGCAATTTGCTTTACAGAGTATATCATATCCTGATCCCCTTGTCAACATAATAATCGCAGGACGGTTGTCTGTTTTTTCAGATTACTGCAAAAAAGACGTAAAAGCGGCGTGTTCCGATACGTCTGCCGGGTCTTTGGCCTTGACTTGAATATATACTTTATGTTACATTATTCTCATAAACATTTCATTTTCAGAAGCAGATTTTCTGTTTATCAGCGGAGACGGTTATGAGCGACAACGAATACCTCGTTCAGATCATGAAAAAAATAGAATTCCCGGAGGAGGCATTGGAATTCCTCGCCAAAGAATGGGAAGAGGTCCGCGGCGGTCCTGTCGGAAAACAGATCCTTGAGGGATACGACGAATACGAGTCATCGGAGAAACCCGATTTCGATAAGATCCTTGATCAGATTTCAGAAGTGAGCGAGAAAGAAAACAGAAACCCGAACACTGAACATATGCTTTTCTTTCTTCTCATATCAAGACATCTCAGAGAAAAATACAAAAAACTCGGATATTCGGATGAGATATTCTACGATACGGTCCGGGATCTCAAATGGAAACTGCTTGAATGCATGTCAACCGACGGGATCTGGGGCATAATCTGCGGAGGATGGGAATGCGGTTTCTATGTGCCTGACCGCTTTGCCATCGGAAGGCTTCAGTACGAACTGTGGAATCACAGGAAAAGATATACCGCGCACGGGATCACCGTTCATCCCGGGTCGATCGTACTTGCCATGCATATTCCTTCAAGCGGTCCGCTTACTCCTGACAAATGCATGGACTCCTTCAAAAAGGCTCATGTTTTCTACAAGGATTATTTTCCGTCGGGCATTACAGTGTTCACAGTAGGCTCATGGCTGCTCTTCCCGAAGCACAGGGAATTCCTCCCAGAAAACTCCAACATTCTTAAATTCATGGACTTTTTTGACATTTACGATTCGCATGAAGAAAAGCCCGGGGAGCGAAACGATATGTGGAGGATCTTCGGCAAGGACTGGAATCTGCCTGCCGAGCAGCTTCCCAGAGACACCGGTCTCCGCCGTGCTTACGCCGACTGGCTGCAGCAAGGCGGAAACGTCGGCTATGCTGACGGGATATTCTTTTTTGACGGGGAAAAAATTATCAGGTAAAGGCATCTTATTCACACAGGATTCACAGTTGAGAATTATAATAGCCCAAGGATCGGTCTCCGGCTTATCCTTGGGTGTCATTCTGTATTTGTATTTATGTTGCGAGGGTCATAATGAACGATTTCATCATTTTCACCGATTCGTCATGTGATATTTCTCCTGAAACTCTCGGGGAATGGGGTGTATCCTACTCATCCCTGACATTTACTTTCGACGATTCGGAAAAGCAGTTCACCAACGACGAAATGAGCGCGGTCGATTTCTACAACAAGATGCGTGAAGGCCATTCGGCCAAAACCTCTGCGGTCAACGTGGAGTCCTTCGTGAAATCATTTGAGCCTCATCTTTCCGCCGGACATGATGTTCTTTATCTGGGCTTTTCATCCGGACTGAGCAATACATATAATTCCGGCAGGATAGCTGCCGAACAGCTTCGCATCTCATATCCGGAAAGAAAGATCATAGCGGTAGATACACTCTCCGCCTCTGCCGGATTCGGTCTCCTCTTGTATCTGGCTGTACAGAAGAAGGAAAGCGGAGCCAGCATAGATGAGACCGCCTCATATGTCAGGGATACCGTTCCCCATCTGTGTCACTGGTTTACCGTGGACGATCTGGATTACCTTAAGCGCGGAGGCCGGATCAGCCCCACAGTCGCTTTTATAGGTAAAGCACTCGGGATAAAGCCGGTCCTTCACATGGACAACGAGGGCCATTTGATAAATATGTCTAAAGTCAGAGGCAGGAAAGCTTCTCTGGACGCTTTGGCCGATAAATACGGCCAGCTGGCCGAAGACCCCGAGAACGGCACCGTCTTCATCTCAAACGGCGATTGCGCCCAGGACGTCGAATACCTGTCAAACGTTCTTCACGACAGATACAATGCAAAAGTAAAGCTTGTTACATATGTCGGGCCTGTGATAGGTGCCCACACCGGCCCCGGGGTTCTGGCACTCTTCTTTATCGGAAAAGAAAGATGACCCGCGTATAAAACACAAATTTCTTTTTCTCTAGGAGCCTGCGGACCTATGTTCAAGCCAAAGAAAAAAGCTGAAATCACCGAAAACAAAAAAGAACCGTACAATCTAAAATACCTTGGCGGATGGCTCATGGCGAAGATGGCGTTCGGCGGGGCAGCCCGTCTGCGTTCAAACACCGAAGAAGTCAACCGTCTCAATGTTTTTCCCGTTCCTGACGGCGACACGGGAGACAATATGAGAATGACCATCGAGAGCGGCATCGCGGCAATTGAAGATCTTGACTCTGACGATCTTGCCGAAGTGATGAAGGTCTTTTCTCACGGAATGCTTCTCGGAGCAAGAGGAAATTCCGGCGTAATCCTTTCACAGTTTTTCTCCGGCACCGCGAAAGGCTTCGAGGGGACCGACAAGGCCGATCCGTCAACCTTGGGACGCGCTCTGGAAATGGGCGTGAAGCAGGCGTACAACTCTGTTATGACCCCGACGGAAGGCACCATTCTCACCGTCGCGCGGGAAGCTGTCGAATACGCTGTCAGTTCAATCACTCCCCAGAGCACTATCCGGAGTTTCTTTTCCGACCTTGCCAAAGAGATGCACGAATCCCTGAAGAGGACCCCGGAAAGTCTGGCCGTGCTAAAAGAAGCCGGAGTAGTTGACAGCGGCGGCGCAGGACTTCTTTATATTATTGAAGGATTCAACAATGTACTCAACGGCGAGGAAGTCTCAAGGGAGAGTCTCCAGATTCAGGCCCCCGCAAAAGCAGTATCCGTCAGGATGGATTTTGATTCGGAAAGCCGGATGGAGTACGGGTACTGCACGGAGCTTATGATCCAGTTAATGAAATACAAGACCGACGTGGATGCGTTTTCGGTGGGGCCGCTCCGTGAATATCTCGCCGGTATCGGCAATTCGATCGTAGCATTCAAAACGGACTCGCTTGTCAAGGTCCATGTACACACCTTCGAGCCTGAGAAGGTGCTGGAATACTGCAGACAGTTCGGCGAATTCGTATCCGTGAAAATAGAAAACATGTCGATCCAGCATACCGGACTGGCTGACCACGATCATGATCACGATGATGAGGAAGCTGAGCCCAAGCAGTACGGAGTTGTCTCTGTCTCGAACGGTTCCGGGATCGAATCACTGTTCAGGGAACTCGGAGCCGATGAGATAGTCGAAGGCGGTCAGACAAGAAATCCGTCGACCAACGACTTTCTTGACGCGTTCAGAAAGATCAACGCAAAAACGATATTCGTTTTCCCGAACAACAGCAATATTCTGATGGCTGCCAGTCAGGCTGCTGAGCTCTATGACAGATCATCCGTGATAGTGATCCCCAGCAAGAGCATCGGCACTGGATATGCGGCGCTTTCCGTCGCGGATTTCAGCGATCCTGACCCCGAGGCAATAAAAAAGGGAATGATCGATGCAATGAGCTCAGTTGTCTCAGCATATCTCTCCCCGACAGTCAGGGACGCATTAATAAACGGAATCAACATAAAAAAAGGCGATATCATAGGAGTGATAGAGAAAAGCATTGTCCTGGCTTCCCCGGACTGCAGGGAAGCCGCTGGATCGCTCGCTGAAAAGCTCGTCAAAGATAACGGGAAGACGATGCTTACGGTATTCATCGGCAAGGACACGGATGACGACGAGGTCTCGGACGTAAAAAATGAGATCGAGGAAAAGTGTCCCGGATGTGAGATATACTATATCGACGGCGGACAGGAAGTATACCCCTATCTTTTCCTTGCAGAATGAAAAACCCCCGGAGAAGAAGAACCGTAAACGGTTCTTCCTATCTCCGGGGGCATTTTTTGCCTGTTTAAACTGTTATTTCTGGCTTTCCTCCACGGCAACGGCACACGCCACTGTCATGCCGACCATCGGGTTGTTGCCGGCGCCTATAAGTCCCATCATCTCAACATGAGCGGGAACCGAGGACGAACCGGCGAACTGAGCATCTGAATGCATGCGTCCCATTGTGTCCGTCATACCGTAACTGGACGGACCGGCAGCCATGTTGTCCGGGTGAAGAGTACGGCCAGTACCCCCGCCGGACGCGACGGAGAAGTAGCTCTTCCCGTTTTCGTTGCACCATTTTTTATATGTGCCCGCCACCGGATGCTGGAATCTGGTCGGGTTCGTAGAGTTTCCGGTAATTGAGACGCCGACGTTTTCGAGTCTCATTATGGCAACTCCCTCCGGAACATTGTCAGCGCCGTAGCAGCGAACAGCGGCTCTGGGCCCGTCTGAATACGGAGTTTCGCTGACAACATGCACTTCCTCGTTAACATAATCAAACTCAGTCTTAACATAAGTGAAGCCGTTGATCCTGGAGATGATCATGGCAGCGTCTTTTCCAAGACCGTTAAGTATGACTCTGAGCGGCTTGGTACGAACTTTGTTCGCGTTCAGGGCTATCTTTATTGCACCTTCGGCGGCTGCGAATGATTCGTGACCGGCGAGGAAGCAGAAACACTCTGTATCGTCAGAAAGAAGCATCGCTCCCAGATTGCCGTGTCCGAGACCGACTTTCCTGTTTTCCGCTACCGATCCCGGAATACAGAACGACTGAAGGCCAATACCTATGGCAGCTGCTGCTTCGCTGGCCTTTTTGCATCCTTTTTTCAGTGCGATCGCACACCCGACCGTATATGCCCAAACAGCATTTTCAAAGCAGATCGGCTGTGTCTCACGGACGATCTTGTCGCAGTCTATTCCCTTGGCAAGCGTGATCTCTCTGCACTCTTCAACGGAGGAAATACCATACTGAGAAAGGGTCGCATTGATCTTGTCAATTCTTCTCTCATATCCTTCAAACAGTGACATATTCTATACCTCCATTATTCCTTCCTGGGGTCAATATACTTTACGGCATCCGCAAAACGTCCGTAAGTACCCTTGGCCAGTTCGTATGCGTCGCCGGGAGCAGTGCCTTTTTTGATCAGGTCTGTCATTTTTCCGAGCGAAACAAACTCATATCCGATAACCTGATCGTCTTTGTCAAGCGCCATTCTGGTACAGTAACCTTCAGTCATCTCAAGATAACGGACGCCCTTGGCTTTCGTTCCGTACATGGTGCCGACCATGGATCTGGCTCCTTTGCCGAGGTCCTCCATACCGGCGCCTATAACAAGTCCGCCCTCGGAAAAGGCAGACTGGCTGCGTCCGTATACTATCTGGAGAAACAGCTCTCTCATGGCGGTGTTTATGGCATCACAGACGAGATCCGTGTTCAGAGCTTCGAGGATGGTCTTCCCCGGAAGGATCTCTGCTGCCATAGCTGCGGAATGCGTCATTCCGGAGCAGCCGATAGTCTCGACAAGAGCTTCCTCTATGATGCCGTTCTTGACGTTCAGAGAAAGCTTGCAGGCTCCCTGCTGGGGAGCACACCAGCCTATTCCGTGAGTATAAGCGGAGATGTCTTTTATCTCATATGCCTTGACCCATTTGCCCTCTTCGGGGATAGGCGCCGGACCGTGATTCGGTCCTTTTGCGACCTTGCACATCCCCGCAACTTCATTAGAACATGCATATTCACAACTGTTGCTCATTTATATACTCCTCCTTCAGATATTATCAATCACTCTAGTATCTCACCGTATACCGTTCCGAACGCGCAGGCCGCATTTGACTCATCAGTGTCTATATGCATAGCTGCAGCGAATTTGCTGCTGACTCTGACAACCACATCGCCGTAGATTGTCTTTCTTCCGTCGCTGTCTATCCTGACACAAACGATCTGTTTATCTGCCAGTCCGAAGCCTTCCGCCTCTTCCGGAGTAAGGTGGATGTGGCGCTTTGCTACTATAACACCCTCCTCGATGGTGATCTCTCCCGCCGGGCCGACGATCGTGCAGCCGGCAGAACCCTTGATGTCGCCGCTCTCTCTGACCGGAGGCGTCACACCCAGCGTGCGGGCATCCGTGAAAGATATTTCCACCTGGATCGCGGAACGTGCCGGGCCGAGTATGCTGACACCGGGAATTGATTTTTTGGGTCCTACGAGCGTGACTCTCTCCTCACACGCGAACTGACCCGGCTGGCTCAGATTCTTCTTGTTAGTCAGCGTAGCGCCTTTGCCGAAAAGGATCTCTATCGCCTCTTCGGTAAGATGAACATGGCGTGCGGACGTCTCAACAAGTATTTTCTTTTCCATTTTTCTCCCCTTTTTAATACAGAAGCGAAAGCTATTTTTCGCCGATTTTTCATGCCGATTATATCACAATTCTCCTGTTTTGTAAATGAAAAAAGGCGCTGACCGGTACTCTCCCGGAAAGTGACCCGGCGGTCGTCAGATTGACACACTCCCACCGCCTGCAGAGGCGGGGGACTCTTGTTCCTGGTTCAGCGACCACTGCCATGGTATTACCCAT
>JAGDBK010000060.1 GCA_017959065.1 Clostridia bacterium
TCCTGGATCTGGACGGTCCCGATCTCTTTGTCGTCTCGTCACGCGTGACCTCTATCCCGGCCTTCTTTCCGAGAAACTCTATCGCATCGACATATTCCAGCATCTCAGAGCGCATGATGAACGTGATGACATCTCCGCCGGCGCCGCAGCCGAAACAGTAAAAATTCTGCGTCGAGGGAAAGACGGTGAATGAAGGGGTCTTTTCCGAGTGAAACGGACAGAGTCCCTTGTAATTGGATCCCGCCCGAACGAGATCGACATACGTTCTGACAACGTCCTCGATGTTGCAGCGGTCTTTTATTTCCTCAATGATCTTACGGTCTATCACGGGATACACCTCCGTCCCGGAAAACGGAATTCCTAGCCTGGGTCATCTGCCCCTCCAAATCACGGGGATGAACAGTTCATTGAACTTCTCTATGGCAAATCTGTCTGTCATACCTGCAACAAAATCGCATACGCATCTCTCGACAGGTTCCTTAGCCGTATTCCTGAGATAAGGATCAGGCATCTGCTCGGGATGCTTTACGTAGTGATAGTACAGTCTCGCAAGGATATCCTTGGACTTCCTTTCCTCCTCCTGAGTTACCGGGTTATGATAAACCGTTTCAAAGAGGAACACCCTGAGTTTCATGGTCGCGTCCAGGATGTCCTTCTCCATGCCTATCTCGTTTTTCCCCGTGCTGTAATCAATAACGGAAGTTACCATTCTGTTTATCCGCTCGCTGTGCCCTCCGCCGAGGATCCCCGTGAGTTCGACCGGAATGTCGCCCTTGTGTATGATCCCGGCGCGGCATGCATCGTCCAGATCATGGTTTATATATGCTATCCTGTCGGCGAATTTGACGATGACCCCCTCAAGAGTCGAAGCCATCGAATCCCCGGTATGGTTCAGGATACCGTCCCTTACCTCATACGTGAGATTGAGACCTTTTCCGTTTCTTTCGAGTTCATCGACGACCCTGAGGCTCTGCCTGTAATGAGTGAATTCCTTTGAAAAACACTCCTGCATTATCGTCTCCCCGGCATGCCCGAAAGGAGTGTGGCCGAGGTCGTGCCCCAGCGCCGCGGCTTCGGTCAGATCCTCGTTGAGCCTCAGCGCCCTGGCGATGATCCTGGCAATCTGGGTAACTTCGAGTGTGTGAGTCATACGTGTCCTATAAGACTCGTCCGCGGGGGAAAGAAAGACCTGTGTCTTGTTCATGAGCTTCCTGAAAGCGGCGGAGTGAATTATCTTGTCTCTGTCTCTCTGGAATTCAGTCCTGTTCGGGCACTTGGTGTAAGGCTTCATCCTGCCTTTCGTCATCGAAGTTAGAAACGCATACGGCGAAAGAACCTCTTTTTCCCTCTCGAGAAAAACATCGCAAATATTACCCGTAGTGATCCCCCTCTCCTGTCATTACCTTAAGAACCGATCCGTTCCGCCTGGTTTCAGGCCCCGGCAGTCTCTTTTGCCGCCCCGTTTTCCATATATCTCTTTGCCTGCGTGGTGAACAGAGTGTAGTACTTCCCTTTCTTATCCATCAGTTCCGTATGGGTTCCCTCCTCCACCAGCATGCCGCTCTCCAGAACAAGTATCTTGGAGGCACTGGTCGCGCTGGAAAGCCTGTGGGACACGAATATCGTAAGTTTGTCGCGGGACAGAGAATCGAATTTATCGAATACCGCCTGCTCCGCCATGGGATCGAGCGCAGCAGTCGGCTCGTCGAGGATCAGTATATCCGCGTCGCCGTAAAAAGATCTGGCTATGGAAAGCTTCTGCCACTGGCCGCCCGACAGTTCGATGCCGTCGTCCTCGAAAAGTCTCATCAAGGGAGTTTCGTATCCTTTCGGAAGATCCTCGATGAATCCCGAAGCGCCGCTCTTCTCCGCGGAAGTACGGACGTCAGCATCAACTATCCCTTTAGATATCCCTCCGAAAGCAATGTTCTCGTCAACCCTGAAAGCATATTTCCCGAAATCCTGGAAAATGATGCCGAACAGCGAGTATAGTCTGGCCACGTCATATTCGCGTATGTCTCTTCCGTCGAGCAGGATCACTCCTTCGGTCGGATCGTAAAGTCTTGTAAGGAGCTTGATGAGGGTTGTCTTGCCCGCGCCGTTCAGACCGACTAGCACACAGGTCTCCCCGGGCGAGAGCTTGAAACTTACATTCTTGATGACGAAACGCTCGGTACCAGGGTATCTGAAGCTCACATTGACAAATTCGATCGTGTGATCTCCGGATGACGGCTGCGCAGGTTCGTCGACAGAAGGCACAATTGTCGTCTCTTCTTTCATGAATGCTATAAGATTTTCGATGAAGAGCGCGCCCTCATAGATTGTGGCGGTGGTCGAGATGAAAGTGGCAACTCCGGTCGAGATCGAGTTCAGCGCTCCCGTATAAAGCGAGTAGTCGCCGAGCTGAAGCTCACCGTAGTATGTTTTCTGCGCGATGTAAAGAAATATGAGACAGTTGGCCACTGATGATATGACTGAAAGGCCGAGATGCCAGAATGTCTCCTGAAGGACCAGTTTCTTGAGCCCAGTGTAGTATTTTCTGAAAGTCCGGGAGAACTTGTCTATCAGCAGATCCGCGAGCCCGTATATCCTGACCTCTTTGACCAGATCCTTGTTGACTATCAGCTGCGAGTAATAATCCATCTGTCTGCGCTGCTTTGAATTCTTGCGCATGAAAGACGCGTCTTTCTTCTTGTAGATGAAGTTTACCGCAGCGCTCGGAAGCGAGATGGCGATGATGATGATAGGCGCCCAAACGCTGACCGCTGATATTATCACGATGAAAGACACTATGCTAATAATCGTGCTGAACATGCTGAAAGTCGACGCGAGACTGTTGAGAGGCCTGTAACCGGCTTCCTTGTTTGCGTTCTCGAGTTTCGAGTAGAAGTCGGGCAGATCGAAATCGCGCAGATCCAGTGTCTTGGCCTTCTTGATGATCTTCGTCTTTATATGGTTGGCCACAAGCTCGTTCGAGGTCCTGTTGATAGCCTGATTGATCTTTTTGACCATGTTGCTGAGAATAATGTATCCGAACTGGAGGACAAGAAGTCCGATAACGTTTCCGAAACCGTCACCGGCGCCGGTGATCCCCTCTACCAGAGCATTTATGAGACTTGCGGAAATAAAAGCCGACAGAATAGGCATTACGCCGTTGAAGACGGACATGAACACCATCGCGAAAAGAATGAGGGGCTTTGTCTCCCAGACAAGGAGGACCACGTAGAAGAGTCTGTAGAAAAAGCCTCCCAGGGCTTTCAGCGCTCTGGATATGGCGCCTGTCCCCTTTTCAGGAAGATCACCGCGCTTGTTTTTTGATGCTGTTTTTACGTCAGATGACCCGTTTTCAGTTCCGTCTCTCATCAAAATCCGGCAGGGCCGCTGCCGTTCCTTAACGGCTCGCCGCTTCCCTGCGCCCCCGTTTGTTTTTTTCGCGCCGCCGTCCGTGTGCCCGGTCACGTTTTACGCATAATGCGTATATCCCGGCAATTCAGAACAGAATTTACCGGGACTGATCTTTTCAAGCAGCAGTACAAAGGCTATAAGTACCTAATATAGTATTATATCATATATTTCCACTGTTTTAAACACTCCGGAGCATATTTTTTGCAGTGCCGGCATTTTTCCGCCTTTTAAGCA